>JAJQCI010000359.1 GCA_021202835.1 Clostridiales bacterium
GCTTGGCATAGGCTTTAAGAAGAAGCCCGGCGGCCTTGTTCCCGAAGACAAGGTAGAACAGATTTACAGAATGGACGACAACAAGGGTCAGGGAAAGCTGGAACAGCTTTTCAGCGAAATTCCCATTGAATATATTACTGTTTGTTCTGAAATAATAGATATGGCGGAGGAAACCTTAGGCAAGAAGCTTAACAAAAACATTCAGATAACTCTTACCGACCATATAAGCTTTGCCATAGAAAGAAGCCGAAACAACCTTGCCTATAAAAATGCCCTTCTGAATGAAATTATGAATTTTTATCCTGTTGAATATGAAATAGGAAAAAGAGCCATAAAAATTATAGAAGAAAAGCTGGGAGAAGCCCTTCTTTTAGACGAAGCCGGCTTCATAGCCCTTCACATAGTAAACGCCGAGCTTGACACAAGTATGAGCAATATGGTAGATATAACGGAGCTTATGCAGGCTGTTGTCAAAATAGCCGAAAAGTTCTATGACAAGAAATTCGACGTTGAAGGGCTTGACTACAGCCGTTTTATAACACATATGAAGTTTTTCGGCCAAAGGCTTTTCAAAAACAAAATGGCCCCCGACGACGAAGATTCAGACCTAAGAGAAAGCATAAAAGCCGCCTACGGCAGAGACTACAGCTGTGCCGTTAAAATAAGGGGCTACATCTCTTCCAAATACAACAAATCAATAACTGAAGAAGAAATGGCATTTTTGACAATTCATTTAAGAAGAATTTCAAAGGCTTAAGGTTAGTATATCGTTTTCACTCCCGAATCCGGATAGGGAACGGAAATGATTTTATATAACAATAAAACAACAACTTACAAATTCTCTGAAAAACAAAACAGGAGGTTAAGATTATGAAAGACAAAATTTTCGGAGTTTTGCAAAGGGTAGGACGTTCTTTCATGCTTCCCATAGCTATCCTTCCCATAGCCGGCGTTTTGCTTGGCATAGCCAGCTCTCTCACAAACACAACCACCCTTGAAGCTTATCACTTAACAGCCATTTTCGGCGAGGGTACAATTCTTAATGCACTGCTTGTTGTTATGAACGACGTAGCAAATGTTATTTTTGACAACCTGCCATTGCTGTTTGCCGTAGGCGTTGCCTTAGGTATGGCCAAAAAGGAGAAAGAGGTTGCGGCTCTTGCGGCTGTTATTGCTTTCTTCGTTATGCATTCCGCTATAAGCGCCTGCCTTACCGTTTCCGGCAAGGTTTTGGCCGACGGCTCACTTGCTCCCAACGTTTTAAGCGGTACTATTACTTCAGTCTGCGGAATTCAGTCACTTCAGGTCGGCGTTTTCGGCGGCGTTATCGTAGGTATAGGCGTTGCCGCTCTGCACAACAAATTCTATAAAATTCAGCTGCCCAACGCACTGTCGTTCTTCGGCGGAACAAGATTCGTACCCATTATCTCAACTGTTGTATATATGTTTGTAGGTATTCTTCTCTACTTCGTATGGCCCACAGTTCAGAACGGTATCTATGCCCTCGGCGGCCTTGTTACAGGCTCGGGCTATTTGGGAACACTTATCTTCGGTCTTGTAAAGAGAGCCCTTATTCCCTTCGGTCTTCACCACGTTTTCTATATGCCCTTCTGGCAGACTGCCGTAGGCGGAACTATGGAAGTTGCGGGACAGGTTGTTGAAGGCGGACAGAACATATTCTTCGCTCAGCTTGCAGATTCTGCAAACATTGCTCACTTCAGCGCCGACGCCACAAGATATTTCTCAGGCGAATTCATTTTCATGATTTTCGGTCTGCCCGGTGCAGCCCTTGCTATGTATCACTGCGCTAAGCCCGAAAAGAAAAAAGAGGCCGGCGGTCTTCTTCTTTCGGCAGCTCTTGCAAGTATGTTTACGGGAATTACCGAACCTATAGAGTTCTCATTCCTCTTTGTTGCTCCCGTTCTTTTCGGTGTTCAGGTTATACTTGCCGGTTCGGCTTATATGATTGCCCATATGCTTAACATAGCCGTAGGTCTTACATTCTCAGGCGGTCTTATCGACCTTTTCTTCTTCGGCATATTACAGGGCAACAGCAAAACAAGCTGGCTTCTTATCATACCCGTAGGTATTGTTTATTTCATACTTTATTATGTATCCTTCCGTTTCCTTATTACTAAGTTTAACTTCAAGACTCCCGGCCGTGAAGACGACGACGAGGAAACAAAGCTTTATACAAAGGCCGACGTAAACGCCAGAAGAGAAGCCGCAAAGGCTTCGGGCTCCGCAGGCGGCGGCGATGCTGTTTCAGCTCTTATTACACAGGGCTTAGGCGGCAAAAAGAACATCTCAGACGTTGACTGCTGTGCTACAAGACTTCGTATAACCGTTTTCGATTCAAGTCTTGTTGACGACGGTATTTTGAAATCAACAGGCGCTTCGGGCGTTATCCACAAGGGTACAGGCGTTCAGGTTGTATACGGCCCCAACGTAACAGTTGTTAAGTCAAACCTTGAAGACTATCTTGAAAGCCCTGCAAGCGACGCACCTGTTACCGTTACGGCTCCTGCTTCTGTTAAGAAGGAAGCCAAGGCCGCTAAAAGTGTAAACGCAAGTGTTTACAGCCCTATGAAAGGTAAGGTTATAACACTTGAAGCCGTTGCCGACGGAGTATTCTCTGAGGGAATGCTGGGTCAGGGCGCAGCTGTTGAGCCTGAAGACGGCAAGGTTTACGCTCCCTTTGACGGCGAGGTTCAGATGGTTTATGAAACGAAGCACGCTTTGGGCCTTATGTCAAACGACGGAGTTGAGCTTCTTATTCACATTGGTCTTGACACAGTTCAGCTCGGCGGCAAAAACTTCGACATAAAGGTTAAGGACGGTCAGAAAATAAAGAAGGGCGACCTTCTGGCTATAGCCGACCTTGAGGGAATCAAGAAGGCAGGCTACAGAACCGTTACTCCCGTAATTGTCACCAATTCCGACGACTTCAGCGAAATCAAGCAGGTTAAGGAAGGCAGCGGCAGTGCAGGAGACAAGATTATCACTGTTAAATAATAAATAATTTAAACGGAAACCGCAGCTCTCGGAAGTACCTGCGGTTTCCAAATAAATTATTATACAGGAGGTTTAAAATGAAAAGCTTTAATTATGTTATTACAGACGAAGTCGGTATTCACGCCAGACCGGCAGGGCTTTTGGTTAAAGCCGTTAAGGCCCTTTCTTCAACAGTTGTTATAAAATCCGGAGCTAAGTCGGCCGACGCTTCAAAGCTTATGGCGGTTATGGGCCTGGGTGTTAAAAAGGGCACAGAGGTTACCGTTGAGGTTACGGGAGAAAACGAGGCGGCCGACGCTGTTGAAGTAGAAAATTTCTTTAAAAACAATTTATAAAGAAAAGGACGGGGACAGGTATGGAAAAGTTTAGCGGCAAGGCTATATTTAAAGGGGTTGCAGTCGGAAAAATAGTTTTCGGGGCAAAGGATAAACAGCAGGTAAGAAGAACCAAAATAGAAGATGCTTCGGCAGAAACACAGCGCTTCGAAGAGGCTAAGGAAAGAGCTCTTAAGGAACTGGGTTCACTCTACGAAAAGGCTCTTAAGGAGGTAGGCGAAGACAACGCCGCCATATTCGAGGTTCACTCTATGCTTCTTGAAGACGAAGACTTCAACGACGCAATTAAAGACAAAATTGTAAATCAGCAGGTTAACGCAGAATATGCCGTTGCAAAAACGGGAGACGACTATTCAGAAATGTTTGCCAATATGGAAGACGAATATTTCAGAGCAAGAGCCACCGACATCAAGGATATTTCAGAAAGGGTAATTTCTCAGCTTACAGGCGGAACGGGCTTAAGCGCTTTAAGTGAGCCCTCCATAATCGTGGCCGAAGACTTGGCCCCCAGCGAAACAATTCAGCTTGACAAAGACAAGCTTCTCGCCTTTGTAACTGAATTCGGCTCGGCAAATTCCCACACGGCAATACTTGCCAGAACCATGAATCTTCCGGCTCTTATAGGGGTTAAAATAGACAAGTCATGGAACGGCAAAACAGGTATTGTAGACGGCTATAACGGAACGGTTATAATAGACCCGGACAATGAGACAATTGAAGAATATAAAAAGATTCAGCAGAAGGACAAAGAAAAAAGAGAGCTTCTTAAGTCTCTCAAGGGAAAGAAAACTGTTTCAAAAAGCGGTAAGACTGTTCACCTGTATGCCAACATAGGCAAGCCATCCGACTTAGGCTCGGTTATTGAAAACGACGCCGAGGGCATAGGTCTTTTCAGAAGCGAATTTTTATATCTTGATTCAAAAGACTTCCCCACTGAGGAAGAACAGTTTTCGGCCTACAAAAAGGTTGCCGAGACTATGGCCGGCAAGAAGGTTATTATAAGAACCTTAGATTTGGGCGCCGACAAACAGGTTGATTATTTCAATTTGGGTCAGGAGGACAACCCGGCTATGGGCTACAGAGCCATAAGAATCTGTCTGGACAGACAGGATATTTTCAAAACACAGTTAAGGGCACTCTTAAGAGCCAGTGCCTTCGGCAATATTTCTATTATGTACCCTATGATAATTTCCGTTGACGAGGTAAGACAGATCAAGGAAATCATAAGCGGTGTTATGGATGATTTAAGAGCCGAGGGAGTTAAGTTTAAAGAAAACATCGAACAGGGAATTATGATAGAAACTCCCGCTGCCGTTATAATGAGCTATGAGCTGGCTAAAGAGGTTGATTTCTTCAGTATAGGCACAAACGACCTGACACAGTACACTCTGGCTATAGACAGGCAGAATTCCAAGCTTGACAATATAAACGACTCTCACCACCCGGCCGTTCTCCGCTCAATCAAAACAGTTGTTGAGAACGCACACAAGGCCGGAATCTGGGCAGGAATCTGCGGCGAGTTGGGCGCAGACACCTCCCTTACGAAAACCTTCCTTGAATACGGCGTTGATGAGCTTTCGGTTTCGCCCTCCTTCGTGCTTCCCGTCAGAAAGGCCGTAACAGAAGCCGATTAAGACGAAGCACAGACATATATATAGGCGGCGTATATCTTATTGGGAACGGGATATACGCCGTTGTTTTGCCTAGGCTCCTCTGTTATAAGCCTTATACAAATTTATATTGACAGACGTTAAAAAAAGGTTTAAAATCATTTGTGAAAATGATGTTTAACCTGTCAAAAAAGTAAATGTGAGGACAAGATGAATACACCGAAAAAAGTTTTAAGTTATTTAAGTGATGAAAGTGCCATATTAAAGCTAAACAATGTTTTAAATGTTTTTAATTTGCTTGCTGCAATATGCATTGTAGTTATTTCCGCCGTTGTCTTTTATTACACAGATTTTTCAGATACTCTTGATAATTCTGTTATGCTCGCCGAATCGATATTCGGGGGGGGGTATTTCTGATTTTTACGGCTACGCCGTCGAAAATGCACATTCCAACACGGTGTTTTCGGCCAATTATAATATTTTCTTATATATAGTTTTTATGATTTGGAACCTGCCTACGGTAGTTATTCATTTCATAAGCGGTTTTGATTATATGAATTCCGTTTTAGCCCTGCTTTGGTGTAAGCTGCTTATTGTTTTGGCAAATATAGGAATAATTGTTGTTATTAACAAAATATTAAAGCTGTTTGATGATGAAAGAGATTTGTTTAAATCAGCTGCTTTGCTGTTTGCTGTTAATACCTGTGTTATAATACCTTCAATGGTGGCTGTTCAGTATGATAATTTGTCTTTGCTGTGTGTGCTGGCCGGCTTATATTTTTATATAAAGAACGACAACAAAAAATTCACACTGTTTTTTGCTGCTGCCGTTCCTTTAAAAAGCTTTGCCGTTTTTGTATATATTCCCCTGCTTCTTATGAAGGAAAAAAATATTGCCAGAATAATATTAAAAACAGCTGTTGTATTCGTGATTCAGCTTGTTTTTGCACTGCCCTTTATAGGTGACACCTATTATAAAATTGCCGTCGGCCGCCAAAACAGAGACGCTGTAAGCCTTATTTTGGGCGCAGCCACAAACATAGCCGGCTATAATATAAATTTGTTTGCGTTTATGTTTATTGCAATATGCGTGTTTTGCTACGCCGATAAAAGCAGTGATGAAAAGGACAGAGCCTATAAAAGCATATATGTAAGCTTTGCCTCCTTTGTATCGCTTATTTGTTTTATGAGTATACGCTCCTACTGGGTGATTCTTGTTGTTCCCTTTGCGGTAATGACAGCTTGTCTGAACAAGAGACATTTTACAGAGAATGTCTTGGTTTTAATTATTTCCACTGCTTCATATACACTCCATGGCCTTATGAACCACTGGATATACAGCATAGACAGGCTTGTTTCCTTTCTTGCTTTAAAAAGCAGAAATATAGATTCGTCGGCACTGCGCTACGGCAGTATAAAGGGCTTTTTTGAATATTACGGCTTAACAAAATATTCTCACTTTCTTTACAGTATATTTTTCGCCGGAATGTTTATACTCCTTATTTTAAATATTCCGAAATTCGTAAATATTAAAAAACCCGAAGAATCCGGCTGCAGTATTGTGTCAAAATACGGTCCGCTTCTGTGTTTTTTACAAAATTGTATAACAGCGGCAGTTATCTTTATACTGTTATATGCCAATTTGGCAAACGCCGGACATTATGTATATGACACAACCGCAGGTGAAAGCCTTTACGTCGAAAGCAGGCTTGAAAACAAAGGCACTGCCCTACAGTCCTTTATGTGTGAAAGTGATGACATAATTGAAAGTATAACCTTTAAGGCCGATAATAAAATCGAAAACAGGCAAAACAGGTCTGCTTTAAAATTTGAAATTTCGGATAATAAAACAGGTAAAATATTGGCAAGGGAAACTGTAGGGGTTAATATGATTTCGTCTCAAAATGACTTTACAATTAAATTCAATAAGGCGAAAATAGAGAAGGGTCACATATATACGGTAAAATTTCAGGGAATCGGCGGAACAAACGAAGCAATGACCGATATATTTTTGGCACGAACTGAAGAGCTGATTTACGGCGACTTTCCTGCATATATAGACGGTGAACCCAAAGATTATAATCTCAGTCTTAAAATCAGATAGCCCGATTCGGCGGTGTTATTAAACATTCTGAGCCCTGCCTGTACTTAATATAATTTAACTTATACAAGTTAAAGAATTTTATTCGTTTTTTAATCAAAATACTATTGACAAAATCCTTTTTGTGGGTTATGCTTATTTAATGGTACAAGTGTACAAGTTGTGAAAAAAAGCTGGAAATATCAGTATCAGGTATAGAACAACGGAAGGATGGTTTTATGTTTAAATTTTATTATGCCGGCAGTGGCTTACATTTATTCGGCATAAATAGGAGGGCAGATGAATGGCTATAGTAGTTAATCTTCAGGCAGTTATGAGCAAAAGAGGCATTGGTCTTTTGGAGCTGTCAAAGCAGGTAGGTATAACACCGGCAAATATGTCTATATTAAAAAACAACAGAGCAAGAGCAGTACGTTTTTCAACTCTTGATAAGGTTTGTGAAGTTCTTGACTGTCAGCCCGGCGATATTTTGGAATACAAAAAAGAGGAACAAGAGCCTGAGGAGTAAACCTCTTATTTTTTGAAAACCAAAAGCAAAAATTTTTACGAAAATAAAACGAACATACAAAAATAATTGCGATTTTGTGTGCACAAAGTATTATTTTTAGCCTTAGCCTTTGTAATAAAGCTGAGGCTCTTTTTATGCCCCGGCAGGCTTTAAATATTTGTGTCGGCTGCAAAATAAAAACGGCGCTGTTTTTGGTCAGCGCCGTCAATGTGTGGCATTTATTATTTATTATTTATTTTTATACTGTTATGCTGTCGTCGCTTTCCTCAATATCTATTTCATCTTCTATTTCGGTAAAGTCACCTTCGGTGGGGTTATAATAGTCACCCAGCGCCTTATTAAAGAGAATATTGCCTGCGCTCATAACAGCAAGATATTCTATAAAATATTCATTCTTGCCGTCCTTTGTGTAAGCACCGTTTTTAATTGCCGTGCCTGCCTGTGTAATAAGGTCGCAGGCTCTGAGCATAACCTGTTTGTCAAGAAGGCAATATTTGGGAGCCGGCGTTGAATTTATTCTATTTCTTATGTTTGTAGCGGCGTTTACAAAAACAGAGCCGTTTTTGTAGGCATCGCTTGCGTTCTTTATTGTGTTAACCTGTTCGGTTACATATTCGCCTATTTCCCTGCGGTAGCTGTCCATACCCTTCTTTTGGGCGTCTGTCAAAGTGTCTTCGTTAGCCTCTGCATTATATTCTTCAATTTCTATAACCTTGTTGACTTTGTTTACAAGAGTGTTAACGGCGTCATTGAAATCGTCAAGACCGTCATTAAGCTCCCTCTCAAATTCATCAAACTTTGTCTTGATGCCAAGGGCACTTAAAGAGCTGTATTTCACAGAGCAAAGCAAATCATAATAGAACTGGAGATATTCAATTCCCGTGTCTACATAAACTATATATTTCTTTACTGCGTCCTGATCGTCTGTCAGGGTTTTAAGCCTGTTTGCAGCCGCTTTATATCCCTTGCATTCGGCAATAGCGTCGTCAAAAACATTTACAAGCTCCGAAACATCATAAGAATATTCCAAAGCACCGTTTATTTTATAAACAGCATATTCAACGGTTTCACCGAAAAGATAATAAAGAGCGTCAAGAGAATAAAATGTTGATTCACTGTTTGCACAGTTTTTAAGCTTTTCCAAATCAGCTTCTGAAATATCGTCTTCTAAAACCACGGCCGTTTCCGTTTCGGCCTCTGTTTCCTCTTCTTTTTCAGTTTCTGTCTCTGCTTCCGTCGTTTCTTCAGTCTCTTCCTCTGTTATTTCTTCAGAAGAAGGAGATGAAAGGCTTACTGTCTTTGTGGCCGAATCCCACTCAACCTCAAGCCCTGCGGCTTCGCCCACTGCCCTCAAGGGAAGCATCATCGAGCCGTTTATAATACTCGCCGGAACATCTAAGGGATATTCACTGCCGTTCACAGTAAAAACACTGCTGCCTGCCGTAATGGCAATCACCGTTGTTTCGCTTGTGAATGTGGCTGTTTTTGTTTCTCCCTCCCAGGCTATTTCATAACCCAGCTGTTCGAAAACGCCCCTTAATGGTATGAGGGTTCTGCCCTCTTCGATAACAGGCTCCTGAGCCGAAAACTCGACTTGGCTGCCGTCTAAAGTTACTGTAATTTCGGAAGCAAATACACTTGTGGTCATAATCGATGCCGCCAAAATCAAAGCTATAAATCGCTTCATAATTTTTCTCCCCTTTTTTTATAATATCACCACACAAGTTATATTTTACTCTTCGGCGATACAAAAATCAAGGGTTTTTAATTATTTTGCATAAATATTTTTCTCCCCTAAACCTTGGAAAATGTCAAAACCATGCTTAAGCCCTTTCCGGGGGAGGAGTATGCGTCTATACGGCCGCCCATTTCCTCAGTCAGCTCCTTGGCTATTGAAAGCCCCAGGCCGTTTCCTCCCAAAGCACGGCTTCTGGCCTTGTCAACCCTGTAGAAGCGTTCGAAAATTCTTTTGAGCTCCGTCTCTTCTATGCCTATACCGTTGTCCTTAATTTCAAGATAATATTTTGTCTTGCTTTCAGACACTTTAAGGGTTATGTCGGCTCCGTCGCCGCTGTATTTTATTGAGTTTGAAACAATGTTGTTTATAACCTGGGTAAGTCTGGCTTCATCGGCATAAATAAAGCAGTTTTCGAACTTATGGGGCAGAAGGCTCAGAGTATGCTTGTTTGCCGTTGCCGTAAAAATGTTTTGGGTTATACAGTTTTCCGCCAGCTCAATAAGGTCAAGCTTTTTCATATCGAAGCGCACCTTGTTTGTGTCAAGCCTTGAAAGGGAAAGAAGGTCGTTTGCCAAAAGCGACATTCTGTCTGCGGCGTCGTCTATAACCTTAAGAAAATCTCTGGCCGTGTCGGGCTCCTCCAAAGCTCCGTCAAGAAGGGTTTCAACATAGCTTTTTATTGTGGTAAGGGGTGTTCTTATTTCGTGAGACACATTGGCAACAAATTCCTTTCTCATATCGTCAAGTTCTCTGTGCTTTGTTATATCGGAAAGAACGGCAATAACGCCGCTTATGCTTATATTGTCGCTTTCATAGGGAATAAGGGCCACATTTATATATTTGTTGTTTTCCTCAACAACAACCTCCGTTATGGTATTTGGCAAAAGGTCGGAATAATCCACCCCCAGCTTATCGAGAAACCAGTCAAGAGAAATTTTAAGCCTGTCAATATCCATCATTTCATAACAGAGATTGTTGGCGTGCATAAGGTTTCCCCTTTCGTCAAAGGCAAGAACCCCGTCTGTCATATTCTGAAGGAGAACCTCAAGCTTTTTGTTTTCGTTTTCCATTTCGCTTACTGTCTTTTTCAGCTCGCTGGCCATATGGTTAAAGCTTTTTGAAAGCTGGCCTATTTCATCGTTTGATATAATGTTGATGTGTGTGTTGAGCCTGTTTTTAGCAAGCTGGTTTGCCTTTCTGGTAAGAAGGGCTATGGGCTTTGTGATAGTGTTTGCAAAAATGAGGGCAATAACACAGGCCAGCAAAAGGGCAAGGGCAACGGAAACGAGGATTGTGGACGTAGTCTGCATAAGGCTTGTGTTTATGCCTGAAGCGTCCATCTGAACATAAATAACGAACTCAACCTCTCCGGCCTCGTCCTTAACCGGCAGGGCATAAGAAAGCCACTCTTTAACCTGTGAGTTTGCGTCTGTGCTTTTTGTTCCCGAGTCAAAGGCTTCGTTTCCTGCCAAAGCCGAAATAACGGCTGAATTGTTATATGCGGCAAAATCATCGGGTGAGGCCGACGTTGATGAAGCTATTGTCTTTCCGTCGGAGTCTATTATGTTGGCCTGAATGTTTCTCAGAGAGGAGCTTGTTATATAAAGCTGAAGAAAAGCATTTTGAAGATCCTCTCTGTTTTCATACCTGTCCGTAATCTGCTCGGAAATATAGGCGGCACAGCCCGAAAGCTCATCTTCCGCATTTTTTATTTCCTGACTGTTGGTTCTTATGATAATGAAGGTTCCGCTTATAATCATAACTATAAAAACCAGAGTCAGATACATAAAAACAAGTTTCCAACGAATACTGCTCATTTTACTCTCCCGATTATCCTGCGAAATAATAGCCTATGCCCCTTTTTGTGATTATATACTGGGGCTTGCTGGGGTCGTCTTCGATTTTCTCTCTTAAGCGTCTTACGGTAACGTCAACCGAACGGGCATCGCCGCCGTAATATTCATAGCCCCAAACCTTTTCCAAAAGGGCCTCTCTCGTAAATGGCTGTTTTTTGTTTTTCGTAAGGTAGGCCAAAAGCTCATATTCCCTAAGAGTAAGATTGACACTCTTCCCCCCTTTTGTAACCTCATATCTGTCATAATCTATGACAAGATCCTTAAATGTGTCTGTAGAAGCCGACACAGGCTTCTCAGCAGTCTCCATATGGCCTTTTTTGCGTCTCAGGTTTGCCTTTACCCTTGCCAAAAGCTCTCTCGTCTTAAAAGGCTTTGTAACGTAATCGTCGGCCCCCATTTCAAGACCTATAACCGTGTCAACCTCGTCGGCTCTGGCCGTAAGCATAATTATGGGCACGTCACTCTTCGCCCTTAACCGGCGGCAGACCTCATAGCCGTCCATCTTTGGCATCATTATATCCAGTATGACGAGATCCGGCTTGCCGCTTAAGGCAAGATTAAGCCCCTCTTCGCCGTCGTGGGCCTTTAAAACCTTATATCCGTCCTTCTGAAGATTATATTCTATAATATTAACAATACTAA
>JAJQCI010000308.1:0-1247 GCA_021202835.1 Clostridiales bacterium
AAAACATGTGTTATTATAACGGAGATAGTTCTCCCTTTTTTTGATTCCTAAAGGATATTTATACACATCGAAATTCAATGGCTAATTTGATGATAGAAGTATATAAAAAAATTTTGCTCGTCAGAGCCGGTGTTATTAAACCCGGCAGCGGTTAAACATTAAAAAACCTCTTGCAAAGCCCGGCCTATGTGTATTATCATATATATAAAATTTATTTCGGAAAGGAGAAACTTAAATGAATAATATAGCTTATTACAACGGAAAAACCGGAAGCATGGAGGAAATAACAATCCCCTTAAATGACAGGGCGGTTTATTTCGGCGACGGTGTTTATGACGCCACATCTGTTAAAAACGGTGTCGCCTTCGCTTTGGAAGAGCATATGGACAGATTTTACAATTCCTGCCGTCTGCTTGAAATAGATTTTCATATTAAGAGAGATGAGCTTGAAGAAATACTCAAGGGTCTTGTTGCAAAATATGACAAAGACAAAACGGGTATGCTTTACTGGCAGGCTTCAAGAGGAACGGCACCCCGAAGCCATGCATATCCCGAAGGGGTTAAGCCAAATCTTTTGGCTTTTGTAAATGAATTTAAAATGACACCCTTTGATGTGGATTATGATGTAATTTCAATGGAAGACAAGCGCTTTTTCTACTGCAACATAAAAACACTTAACCTCATTCCTTCTGTTTTCGGGGCTCAAAGAGCAAAGGAAAGAGGCTGTGACGAAATAATTTTCCACAGAGGCAGCAGAGTAACGGAAGGCGCCCACAGCAATGTTCTCATAATAAATAACGGCGCTCTTGTGAGTCCTCCGGCAGACGAGCTTATTCTCCCGGGAATAACAAGAAAACACCTTATGGAGCTTTCCTCCGAACTGGATATTCCGGTTGAAATAAGGCCTTTTTCAATGGTTGAACTTATGAACGCCGACGAGGTTATAATATGCTCCTCGGGGACACTCTGCGCAAGAGTAAAGACGGTAGATTCCATTCCCGTAGGGGGAAAAGATGAGAAAACTCTCAGGGCTTTACAGGGGGCTTACGGCGAAAAATTCCGCAAATATGTGGGGTTGTGAAGAATTTAACAAAAAAATAACAGGATTTTTACGTGGCCTGTCAAAGTTTGTTTGTGAAATAATTACCAAAAAACTCTTAAAAATATATTGTAAATCTGATAAAACAGTAAAAATTTAATGAAACCGATTATTTTTGTTTACAAATTTTAAATCATAGTGTATAATG
>JAJQCI010000308.1:1257-11757 GCA_021202835.1 Clostridiales bacterium
GCTTTTTCGGCGGCTGAAAATAACGACGATGTTTATGTTGTTATAATCACGGGAGAGGGCAAGGCGTTCGTTGCCGGTGCGGATATTTCTCAGATGAAGGATTTCAACGCCGTTGAAGGCAAGAAGTTCGGCGTATACGGCAACAGCATCTTCCTTGCTATCGAGAATTCTGTTAAGCCCGTTATCGCAGCCGTAAACGGCTTTGCCTTAGGCGGAGGAAACGAGCTTGCTCTTGCCTGCGATATGAGAATAGCTTCATCGAAAGCTAAATTCGGTCAGCCCGAAGTAGGCTTAGGGATCACTCCCGGTTTCGGCGGAACACAGAGACTTCCCAGAGTAGTTGGTGCTGCTAAGGCTAAAGAGCTTATTTTAACGGGAAAGGCGATTAAGGCTGACGAGGCTCTTGCTATAGGTCTTGTTAACAAGGTTGTTGAACCCGAAGCCCTTATGGACGAGGCTTTCGCTCTTGCAAATGCAATCTGCGCAAATGCTCAGATAGCAGTCAGACAGTCAAAAGCCTGCATTAACAGAGGTCTTCAGACAGACATGGCTACGGGAGTTGCTTTCGAAGCAGAAGCCTTCGGCCTTTGCTTTGCAACAGAGGACCAAAAGGAAGGCATGACGGCCTTTGTTGAAAAGAGAGACAAGAATTTTAAAAACTGTTGATAAATAATTGAAAGGAAGCGGCCGGAAAATGACTAAAGGATGCAAAATTTGGCTTTGGTTTTTGCTTATATGCAACATATTATCCTGCGTTTTATGTCTGACGGAGGTTTCTTCCGCAGGAATATCGTCAGTTTATTATGTGTTGGCCTGTATGGTTATGATTTACGGCATAGGCCTTCTTCTTTTTAAACAGAATAAGACAGGCTTTTATGTTATTCTTACCATGGTTTGTGTATCCTTTGTTATCAATGCGGTAAACGGTGTGGATATAATATATGCCCTTGTTTCCGCAGCAATTTCACCGGCTGTTACATACTTTTTCATAAGAAAAAATTCAGATGTTATAAAATGACTTTAAAAAATTAAGGAGGCAGCAATAATGATTAAAACTGTTTACATTATCGGCGCAGGTCAGATGGGTCTTGACATTGGTCAGGTTATGGCTAAGGCAGGGCTTCATGTTACTTTCAGAGACTTAAACGACGCTATTTTGGAAGGCGCAAAGGCTAAATTAAACAAGAGCCTTGACAAGCAGGTTACAAAGGGCAAGATGACAGAAGAGGCTAAGAATGAAGTTCTTTCAAGAATAGTTTTCACAACAGAGCTTCACGAAGCAAGAAACGCAGACCTTGTTATCGAAGCTATTGTTGAAAACGTAAAGGTTAAGAAGGATATCTTCGCTTCACTTGAGGATATCTGCCATTTCGATACAATCTTCGCTACAAACACATCTTCAATTTCAATTACCGAAATCGCAAGCGCTACAAGAAGAGCCGACAAATTTATCGGTATGCACTTCTTCAACCCCGCTACAGTTATGAAGCTTGTTGAGGTTATCAGAGGCATTAACACATCTGACGAAACATTCAATGAAATCTACGAGCTTGCTAAGACAATCGGCAAGACCCCGGTTGAGGTTAAGGAAGGCCCCGGCTTTGTAGTAAACAGAATACTTATCCCCATGATTAACGAGGCTGTTATGGTTCTTGAAGAAGGTCTTGCTTTGGCAGAAGACATCGACACAGCTATGAAGCTCGGCTGCAACCATCCCATGGGACCCCTTGCTTTAGGCGATTTAATCGGTCTTGACACATGCTTACACATTATGGATACATTCTACGCTGAAACATGCGACAGCAAGTACCGTGCAGCAAAACTTCTCCGTCAGATGGTAAGAGGCGGAAAGCTCGGAAGAAAAACAGGCGAAGGTTTCTTTAAATATTGATAGGAGGACTTACAAATGGATTTTAGCTTAGACAAAAAGCATCTTCTTGCTCAGCAGCTTTTTAAGAGCTTTGCCGAAGAAGAAGTAAAGCCCCTTGCACAAGAGGTTGACGAAACTGAAATATTCCCCAGAGGAACAGTTGAAAAAATGGCAAAAAGCGGTTTTTTGGGAATTCCTGTTCCCAAGGAATACGGCGGACAGGGCTGTGACGTTCTTACATATGTTATGTGTGTAGAAGAGCTTTCAAAGGTCTGCGGTACAACAGGCGTTATCGTTTCCGCTCATACATCACTTTGCTGTGACCCTATTCTTACCTACGGAAACGAAGAACAGAAGCAGAAATATCTTGTTCCCTTAGCTAAAGGCGAAAAGTTAGGTGCTTTTGCTCTTACAGAACCCGGCGCAGGTACAGACGCTCAGGGCATGCAGACAAAGGCTGTTCTTGACGGCGACGACTATGTTCTTAACGGAAGCAAAATCTTCATCACAAACGGCAAGGAAGCAGATGTTTATGTTGTTTTTGCGGTTACAGGAATTTCGACAGACAGGAGAGGCAGAAAGAAGAAAGAAATTTCAGCCTTTATAGTAGAAAAAGGTACTCCCGGTTTTGACTTCGGAACAAAGGAAAAGAAAATGGGTATCAGAGGTTCTTCAACATATGAGCTTATTTTCACAGACTGCCGTGTTCCCAAGGAAAATCTCTTAGGCGAAAAGGGCAAGGGCTTTGCTATGGCTATGCATACACTTGACGGCGGCCGTATAGGTATCGCTACACAGGCTTTGGGCATTGCAGAAGGCGCTCTTGAAAGAACAATCGAATACGTTAAAGAAAGAAAGCAGTTCGGCAGAGCTATAGGCGCTTTCCAGAATACACAGTTCCAGCTTGCAGACATGGCCACAAAGGTTGAGGCTGCTAAGATGCTTGTTTACAAGGCTGCATATGCTAAGCAGACAAAGGACAGATATTCTGTAGAAGCTGCAATGGCTAAGCTTTGCGCAGCTGAGGTTGCTATGGAAGTTACAACAAAGTGTGTTCAGCTTCACGGCGGCTACGGCTATACAAGAGAATATGACGTTGAGAGAATGATGAGAGACGCTAAGATTACGGAAATCTACGAAGGAACCTCAGAGGTTCAGCGTATGGTTATTTCCGGCAGCTTATTGGCATAAACAGGGGGTACGAATATGAAAATTATAGTTTGTATTAAACAAGTACCGGATACAAAGGGCGGAGTTAAGTTTAAGCCCGACGGTACACTCGACAGAGGGGCTATGCTCTCTATTATGAACCCTGACGACAAGGCAGGTCTTGAGGCAGCCTTAAGAGTAAAGGACGAATACGGCGCTGAGGTTACAGTGCTTTCAATGGGTCTTCCCAAGGCAGAGGACGTTTTAAGAGAAGCTCTCGCTATGGGCGCAGACAAGGCAGTTCTTGTTACCGACAGAGTTTTAGGCGGTGCCGACACATGGGCAACATCTACAACTATTGCCGGAGCAATCAGAAGTCTTGATTATGACCTTATTATTACAGGCCGTCAGGCAATCGACGGTGACACGGCTCAGGTTGGCCCCCAGATTTCAGAACATTTGGGAATCCCCGTTATTTCTTATGCTCAGAACATTAAGATTGACGGCGACAGCGTTATCGTTGAAAGACAGTTCGATGACAGATATCATGTTTTAAAGGCAAAGATGCCCTGTCTTATAACAGCTCTTTCAGAGCTTAACAAGCCCCGTTATATGACTCCCGGCGGAATTTTTGATGCTTATGAAGCAGAAATCAAGGTTATGGGCAGAGCCGACCTTATAGATGTAGACGATTCAAACATAGGCTTAAACGGTTCTCCCACAAAGATCGCCAAGGCTTCCGACAAGGTTCGTAAGGGCGCAGGCGAGGTAGTTAATCTTGACACAGAAGAATCTGTTAAGTACATTATAGGCAAGCTTACCGAAAAGCATATAATTTAATAAGGCGGTGAATAAAATGGCATTGGAAGATTATAAGGGTGTATTTATTTACGCTCAACAGGTTGATAATAAAGTTGACAATATTGCTTATGAATTAATAGGCAAAGGCAAGGAGCTTGCAGGCGTTTTAGGCACTGACGTTACAGCTGTTTTGGTAGGCTGCGGCGTTAAGGATTTGGCCGACGATCTTGCCGAATACGGCGCTGACAGGGTTATCGTTGTTGACGACCCCGAACTTAAGGAATACAGAACAGAGCCTTATACACACGCCGTTGCTTCTGTTATTAAAGAATTTAAGCCCGAAATCATGCTTGTAGGCGCTACGGCTATAGGCAGAGATTTAGGCCCCAGAGTTTCAGCGAGAGTGGCTACAGGCCTTACAGCTGACTGTACATTCCTTGAAATAGGCGATTTCAGAGGAAAGGCTAACCAGCTTCTTATGACAAGACCCGCTTTCGGCGGAAACACAATAGCTACTATTGCATGCCCCGACAACAGACCCCAGATGGCTACTGTTCGCCCCGGCGTTATGCAGAAGCTAGAAAGAGAACCCGGCAGAAAAGCCGAAGTTGTTGAATATACAGATATTGAATTCATTCCCGACAACAAGTATGTTGAAATTCTTGACATAGTTAAAGAGGTTTCAAACGCAGCCGACATTATGGACGCTAAGATTCTTGTTTCAGGCGGAAGAGGAATGGGCAGCCCCGAAAACTTCAAGATGCTTGAAGAATTAGCCGACGCTTTAGGCGGTATGGTAAGCTGTTCACGTGCCGTTGTTGACGCAGGCTGGATGCCCAAGGCTATGCAGGTTGGTCAGACAGGCAAAACAGTAAGACCCAATCTTTACATTGCCTGCGGTATTTCAGGCGCTATTCAGCACCTTGCAGGTATGGAAGAATCAGACGTTATTATAGCCATAAACAAAGATGAAACAGCTCCCATATTTGACGTAGCAGACTACGGCATTGTAGGAGATGCTAAGAAAATCGTTCCCAAGTTAACAGAAGCAATTAAGAACGCTAAATAAGGAGGTTCATACAATGAAGGATTTATATATTGTAAACTGCTGCAGAACTGCAATCGGTACTTTCGGCGGCTCATTAAGCAAGACACCTGCTGCAAAGATGGGTTCAATCGTTATTAAAGAAGCTCTTAACAGAGCAGGCGTTAAGCCCGAGTGGGTTGACGAAGTATATTTCGGTTGTATTCTTACAGCTGCTTTAGGTCAGAACCCTGCAAGACAGGCGTCCTTAGGCGCAGGTCTTTCAATCGAAGTTCCTGCCACAACAATCGGTATGGTTTGCGGCTCAGGTATGAAGGCTGTTGTTGAAGGCGCAAGAACAATCCTTGCAGGCGACGCAGAAATCGTTGTTACAGGCGGTATGGAAAACATGTCAGCTGCTCCCTACGCTGTTCCCACAGCTCGTTACGGCGCAAGAATGTTCAACACAAACATGATAGACACAATGGTTAACGACGGTCTTTGGGACGTTTTCAATAACTATCACATGGGTATCACAGCCGAAAATGTAGCTGAGCAGTGGGGAATCACAAGAGAAGAGCTTGACGAATTTGCTCTTGCTTCACAGGAAAAGGCTGCCGCTGCTATTAGCTCAGGCAGATTTGAAGACGAAATCGTTCCCGTTCCCGTAAAGGTTAAGAAGGAAACAGTTGATTTCAAGGTTGACGAACATCCCAGATCAACCTCTATGGAAAAGCTTGCTAAGCTCCGTCCTGCTTTCAAGCCCGACGGCGGCAAGGTAACAGCCGGCAACGCTTCCGGTATCAATGACGGTGCTGCTGCTATAATTCTTGCTTCAGGCGAAGCTGTTGAAAAATACAGCCTTAAGCCTATGGCTAAGCTTATCGGCTGGGGCCAGGCAGGCGTAGATCCTTCAATCATGGGTGTAGGCCCTGTAGGCGCTTCAAAGAATGCTCTTAAGAAGGCTAACCTTACAGTTGACGATATGGATCTTATCGAAGCTAACGAGGCTTTCGCTGCTCAGTCAATCGCTGTTGCAAGAGAGCTTAAGTTCGATATGTCTAAGGTTAACGTAAACGGCGGCGCTATCGCTTTAGGCCACCCCGTTGGAGCTTCAGGCGCTAGAATCATCGTTACTCTTCTTCACGAAATGCTTAAGAGAGAAGACGCTAAGAAGGGTCTTGCTACACTTTGCATCGGCGGCGGTATGGGTATCGCAACCGTTTTCGAAAAGTGCTGATATAAAATTAAAAAGTAAAGCTTAATATAAAAACTCCCTGTTCATACACTTTCCTGTGTCTGTTCAGGGGGTTTGCTCTATGAGGAGGCTATAATATGAAAACGGCAATAATTTATTATTCCAAACACCACGGAAACACTAAAAAGCTTTTGGATGCTGTTAAGGCCTGCGGAGAAGTAACTCTTATAGAAGCATCAGCCGGAAAAAGCGTCGACCTTGAGGGCTATGGCCTTATAGGCTTTGCCTCGGGCATTTATTTCGGAAAATATCACAAATCCGTTATAGAATTTGCAAAAAACAATCTGCCTGAAAATAAAAATGTTTTCTTTATGCATACAGGAGGTCTGCCCGGTGAAAAAAACAATTCCTCTGTTAAAGCGATAACCGACAGCAAGGGCTGTAAATGCTTGGGAACCTATTTCTGCAGGGGCTATAATACCTACGGCCCCTTCAAGCTTGTAGGCGGCATAGCCAAGGGCCATCCCAACAAAGCCGACATCGACGGAGCTGTTTCCTTTTTCAAAAAAATACAAAATTGACTTAAGCTTAAATAAGTTAAAATAATAATCAGTTTAACAGCATAATGTCGTGATTTATATTTTTAACAAGTTAAAACCCCTTGTGGACGCATTTTCTTATGCATTTCCGCAAGGGGCTTATTATGTTAGATTAAATTTTTATTTTTTTGATATTACTCATTGGTTCTTGCAAAGCTGTATGATGAATTAAGAACCTTAGAGAGAATTTCAGCTGCGTCTGCCGCTGTAACATTTTCGTCATTGTTTACGTCTGCAATGTAGTTATCAACAACCCAGTCATCACCCTTAACTTCACTGTTAAGAACATAAGCAAGGAGAGCCGCAGAGTCATTAGCCGTTAAAACATCATTCTGGTCTACGTCGCCTATGATGCCGTTGCCTACAACCTTTGAAGGATCATCTGATGAGGATGTATCATATATAGCCTCGCCGTCGACTGTTATGTCGGTAAACATAGCCTTGTTATACTTTGTTATTGCCGTTGTGTCCTGTGCGGCGTCTATAGCCAGGCCTAAATAACAGGTATCGGGAAGAGTTGTTTCATAGCTTGCAAGCTGAACCCAGTCGCTGTCGCTTGTAGGTGTTGAGCCTAAGCCGTAAAGGGTTACTGTCTGGCCGCTTCTTACAATTCTCATATAACATGGGTTATGTGCATCGCTCTTTCTTGTCTTTGCAACACTTAAGAAAGTGTTAATTGTTGAAGAAGAGATTGTTGAAACACTGCCGTTAGCTGAGGTTCTTACGAAGGGACCTATATTCTGAGCAAGAATTGAATTGCCGTCGGCGCCTTTATAATTTTCGTAGTCCTCACCCTTAATATATGTAACTGCGTTCATATAAAACTCAGCCTTTGTATCCAGAGAAGCCCTTACCATAAGGCCGGCTTTCTGATAATAGTCTATCTTTTCCCAGCTTTCAACATTTGCAATAATATCGAAGTCGCCTGTCTTTTCGATGTAGTCGAAGAAGAAAGCGTCGTCTGTCTGGCTCGATGAAGAAGAAGCTCTTCCTATAAGACCTGAGCCCTCTATTATAACCGAGCCGTCTGTCGAATCATATGAAACAACGCCTGCCTGAGGAACACTGCCTATATCTGTGGCAGTCCAGTCAGGAATATTGTTCTCTGCTTCAAGAACGGTTATAAGAACCTGATCCGAAAGAGAATAGGGGTTATAGCTGCCTACGGTTCCTACATTATATCTTAGCTGAAGAAGATAAGAACCTATTTCAGTAGGTGTTACCGTAACGCCGACCTTGTTTCCTGCTTCGTCTGATGTGTTGAAAGCTGTTCCCTCTGATATTACACTGTCATTGAAGAGAACTTCGTAATATCCAAGGTCCTTGCCCTTTGTTTCGATTGTATATGTCTGGCCTATAATAAGGTCTGTGTTGGCTGTTCCGAGGATGTCATTTCCCTCCGAGTCGTAAATTGCCGTAATTTCAAGGTCTGAGCTTGAAACATTTCTGTCGTCGGTTCTTGCCACTGCGTTAAATGCTGTGCTGCTGCCCAGACTGTCTGTTCCCCATTCGTCAGTGATATCGTTTAAATATACCTCAAGATAAGTATATCCATAGAAGGGGCTTGTTTCGTCTGTAATAAGAGTTGTTGAATCAGCAACAGCTGAATCTGTTCCCAACAATGCCTCATATACATCGGGAATACCGTCGGAGTCAGTATCTACAACCTCAGAATCGTTTACAGACTGATAATATACGGTGTCATTATAGCCGCCGGCTTCCTCTTCGCTGTTTATGAAGCGGCCTGTACCGTTTACAATCTGGCTTATAAGTCTTTCGTCCTGAGCGTCTCTTACAAGGCTTGCGCCTACTCCTGCAATAACATCTTCATATGCTGTATATGCGTCTGTAGGCTCATAGGGGTAAAGAAGTTCAACCTTTTCGTCAAGCTGATATGCGTCTGTTCCCAAATCTGCAAAGCCTGCTTCATTGTTGTTTGTAAGTGTTTCATTGCCTTCCATTACATTGCCGTAAATGTAATATGAGCTTTTAACATTGCCGTAGGTTGAATCTGTGTCACAGTCGAAGAAAATTGCTTTAACCTTCTCCAATGTGTTGGGGCCTGTCTTGTAGTAGTTAGATTCGAAGTTAACCTGACCTTCGCCTCTGTCGCCGCCGTAAGATGACATATGACCCCAGTTATAGATTACGTTGTTTGCAAATTCCATAACGTTGTCATAGCTCTTGCTGTTGTATGTAAAGCCGCCTTCAAATCTGGGGTTTCTTGTGCCGTTATGTGCCCATACATTGTGGGTTACGGTTGTATTATAGCCGTTCATAATGGTGCCCATACCGTGTTTAGCCTCTGATTCGCCGCTTAAAAGCTCTGCGTCTGTGTTCTGGTCGCCGTTTTTATTAACCATGGAAAGGCCGCCTGCTATAATATTATAAGAAACTGTAGAATTTATAAGCTCTTTTGCGCTGAATGTTTCGTCAACGCCCCAGTTAAATGTACAGTGGTCGATTACAATATTCTTACCCGAAACCGTAGCACCGTCAAGGTCATAGCCCTCACCCAAACGGAAACGCATATATCTCATAATAATGTTTTCGCCTGATACGTTGCAGGTTCCGCCTGCGATTGTTATGCCCTCACCGGGAGCCGTCTGGCCCGCAACTGTCAGGTTGCTTCCGAAAACAAAACGGCGCTGGCTCTTTGTTGCGTTTTCGTCAATGTGAATTGTTCCGCCTACGGCAAAAACTATTGTAAGAGGAATGTCTTCGCTTGTTCTCTTGTTAAGGCCGTATCTCAAAGTACCGGGCTGGGGGTCTGATACGCTGTCGTCAAGGCTTGTTACAACATAAACCTCACCCTCTGTAGTAAGAGTGGAACGGCCGCCTGTTGTGTAAACTCCGCCACCTTCAACTGTGGGGAAAGCCGGAACCTTAATTGTGTTGCTATTTTCTGCTGTAAATGAAATTTCAAAGTCGCCTGCGTTTTCATCGGTAACCGTGATTTCATTTCCGCTTGAATCAAGAGGAACAACTCTTACATAGTAGGTTTCGCCCTCTTCAAGCTCAATACTGTCGGGGAAATTTTCAACCTGCTGTGTTACAAGGAAAACGGTGTTTTTGTTGTCTTGTATGTATGTATTTCCGTACTTATCTGTTTTGGCTGTTACGCCGTCCTGAACGGGCATATCAACCTTTTTCTGTGTGTTGTAGGTTGAAGTTGTGTCAGCTGCTGCCCAGGTTTTGCCGTCTTCGGAATAATCTATTCTGTAGGATGTAGCATAGCCGGTTGCAACAACCGTTGTGTCGATATGTGACACACCGCCTGTAAGGTAAGCCGCAGCGTTTGAGTCATAGGCATAGTCAAGAATAGTCTGAGAGCCTTCCTCTTCACCTTCCACAAAGCCCATATAAACCTCTTCGTTGCCTGTAAGGCTTACAGAAATCTTGTTTGCACTGTAGTCGGTTGTATAGCCGTTGTAGTTTACAATAAGACCTCTGTAGGGCATAGTCCAGCTAGCCATAGGGTCAGCGGAATCCTCTGCTGTGTCTGACATAGCATATGACGTCAGTGGGTTTTTGTTAAGAAGGGTTCCGTCCTTTGCTACTGAAGGCCATGTAAGTATAAGCGCCCCGTCGGCATAGTCGGCTTCAAGACCGGTTGTGTTTCTGTAGTTGTATTCGGCGGTAGAACTGATAGTAGCTCTGGCAAAAGCCGGCATTGTAATATTAAAACAAGCCGCCGAAGCCATAACAACCGTCATAGCAGCCGCTAAAATTCGTTTTTTCATTAAGTTTCCTCCTTTTTGGTGAATTTTATAATCCTGTAGATAATTATAACACACTTCTTAGCTAGATAGTGTCTACATAAGATTGACAAGTGCAAAAAAATGTGATAAAATAATAG
>JAJQCI010000366.1 GCA_021202835.1 Clostridiales bacterium
TCATTATTCCGCCCATTGTGGGGGTTCCTGCTTTTATAAGGTGGGTTTCGGGGCCGTCATCTCTTACATTCTGGCCGAATTTAAGCCTTCTCAAAACAGGTATAATTAAAGGGCAGAGTATTATGTTAAACACAAACGCAATAAGGGCGGCATAAACCGCTGTTGTCATATTGTAATCCATAGTTTTCTCCTTTGTAATTTACAGGACTTTTTTCAGAAAGGGGCATTGCCTTTTTTGACAAGCTTTTCCGTTATTTCTTCGAATTTGGCTCCTCTTGAAGCCTTTATTAAAACGGTGTCCCCCGGTTTAAATATTTTCTTTATATTATTGTAGAAATCTTCTTTATTTTCGTAGTAAAACACCTTTTTGACTCCCCCGAAGGAAGCCCCCAGGGTAAGCTGCATTACGTTTTCGTTTCCTATTCCCACAACAATGTCTATGCCGGCCTTTGCGGCGTACTCTCCCACCTCTCTGTGGTATTTGGGGGAATCCTCGCCAAGCTCAAACATCTCACCCAAAATGGCTACGCTTCTGCCCTCCAAAGGCGCAATAACGTCAAGACCGGCTTTAACCGACTGGGGGTTTGCGTTGTAGGTGTCGTTTATAAGGGTATATCTGGCCGTGTCTATTATGTTAAGCCGCTTGTCTCCCGGCTTAAAGGCTTCTATGCCTTTTTTTATTTCATCAGGGCTTAAACCGAAGCAGTGACCCACAGCCGCCGCCCCAAGAGCATTTAAAACCATATGCCGCCCCGGTGCGTTTTTAAGTGTAAGCTTAACTCTTTCGCCCTTTATAACGGCGGTAAAACGTGTTTCGCTAAGGCTTACATATTCTATGTCTTCTGCATAAACGTCGCAGGTTTCTGCGTCGAAGCCGTAAAAGCAGGTGTTTTCCTCTTTTCCCCTAAGAGTTGAGAGCATATCACACTCACCGTTTAATATCTTCTCTCCGCCCGGCTTAAGGCTTTCAAAAATCTCACATTTAGCCTTTAAAATGCCTTCCCGGCTGCCCAAATATTCTATGTGGGATACCCCCACGTTTGTAATAAGGGCGGCGTTCGGCTTGGCGATTTTGCCTAAATAACTTATTTCGCCGAAGTGGTTCATTCCCATCTCCAAAACAGCCGCTTCCGTTGTTTCGTCAATGTTAAAAACCGTAAGGGGCAGGCCTATGTGGTTGTTGAAGTTGCCTTCTGTTTTTACAACCTTATATTTTGCGGAAAGAACCGCCGCAGTAAGCTCCTTTGTGGTGGTTTTGCCCGTGCTTCCGGTTATTCCCACAACGGAAATATCGAAAAGGCTTCTGTAATAGGCCGCAATGTCACCCAGTGCCTTTGTTGTGTCTTTAACAAGAACATAGGGTGCGCCGGTTTCAGTTTTTCTGTCGGAGACAAAGGCCGCCGCACCTTTTTTAACAACGTCGTCAATGAACTTGTGGGCGTCGAATCTTTCGCCTATGAGAGGAACGAAAAGAGTGTTATTATTTATTTTTCTGCTGTCTGTTGAAATCTCGGAAACAGTGACGTCTTCGCCGCCTTTGGGGAGTGTTCCCCCTGTGGCTTCCGCAATTTCTCTTAAAGTCAATTTTTTCATATTTTATGCCTTTATAGTGCCGAGGGCTTCTCTTGCCACCTCGGCGTCGTCAAAGTGAATTGTTTTGTCCTTAAAAATTTCGTAGTCCTCATGACCCTTGCCGGCTATGATAACGGAATCTCCCGCCTTTGCCATTTCGATTGCTCTGAAAATGGCGTCACGTCTTGAAACGAGAATTTCATATTTGTCCGTTACCGGCTTAACCCCGGCTTCAACCTCTTTTATAATTGCCATAGGCTCCTCTGTTCTGGGGTTGTCGGAGGTTATTATGGAGTAGTCGGAAAGCCTGGCGGAGATTTCGCCCATAATGGGGCGCTTTGTTCTGTCTCTGTCGCCGCCGCAGCCGAAAACTGTAATAACTCTGCCCTTTGTGAAGGCTCTTACGGCGTTTATGATGTTTAAAACACCGTCGGGAGTGTGGGCATAGTCAACAAATACGTTAAAATCCCGTCCTGCCGCAACATTCTGAATTCTTCCGGGGACGCCCTTTATGTTGCCCAGTGCGGTAACTATCGTCTCCATAGGCACTCCGGAACACAGGGCTCCGCCTACGGCGCTTAGGGCATTGTAAACGCTGAACTTACCGGGAATCACAAGGTTTACATGATAGCTTTCGCCCTTGTAAAGAATGTCGAAAAGAACTCTGTCCGGCTTATATTCTATGTTAACCGCTTTTATGTCGCAGTCGTTTTCTATTCCGTAGGTTATGATTTCACAGTCTGCAAGCTCTTTCATTCTTTGAAAATAGCTGTCGTCGGCGTTTAAAACGCCAATCCTGCACATTTTGAAAAGCCTTGCCTTGGCCTGAAGATAATTTTCCATTGTGCCGTGAAGGTCAAGGTGATCCTGAGTAAGGTTTGTGAAAATTCCCACATTGAATTCAACTCCGTCAACCTTGTAAAGCTGTAAGCCGTGGGAGCTGACCTCCATAGCCACGTCGGAACAGCCTCTTTCCGTCATATCACAGAGAATTGTGTTAAGCTCTATTGTGTCAGGGGTTGTGCTTGTGGAAAGCTTATAGTTAAGCTTCTCTCCGTCCGCCCTTATCTCAACAGTGCCTATAACGCCTGTTTTTCTGCCGTTTTCCTTTAAAATTTCCTCAAGAAAGTAGGTTGTGCTTGTTTTGCCGTTTGTGCCGGTAACTCCTATAATGTTCATATCACTGCTGGGGTTTCCGAAGAAATTTTTACAACAGCCTGCAAGGGCCACACGGGGATTTTCAACCTTTATGTATGCCGCACTGCCTGCATATTCTGACGGAGCTTTTGAGCATATAACAGCAGCCGCTCCTGACTTAACTGCCGAAGGAATAAACCTGTGGCCGTCAACGGTGAAGCCCTCTATTGCCACGAAAAGAGTGCCCTCCGAAGCCTTTCTTGAATCTATTGTAATTGCCTTAACTTCGTTTTCCAAGCTTCCCGAAAGAAGCTCATATTTCACATTTTTAACAACATCAGCAAGCTTCATAAAAACCCCTCCGATTTTAACTGTACTTTATGTATACAGAGTAATTTTGCTGTTTATATATATTTTCTCCCCTGTTAAGGGAAACTGATTTTTAACCGTATCTCCCTCGCCTATAATCTCGACGGTCATTCCTGCCTTTTCAAGCTCTGCCTTAACCTCTTTAACGCTTCTGCCGCCGTAGCTTTCAACCTCATAAGGAGCAATCTCCTTTTTGGCAAGCTCCTCTGCATTATAGACGGGCTCTATTTCCAAATAGGGCAAAACCATTGTCAAAAGTTCTTTCATAACCGGCTCTGCCACATTACCGCGGTAATATACACCCTGGGGCTCATGTATAAGAACAAGGGCTATAACCTGAGGGTCGTCGGCGGGAGCAAAGGACATAAACGACGCTATGTATTTGCCGTTTCCTCTGGGGAGTTTTTCGCTTGTGGCTGTTTTTCCCCCGATTCTGTAGCCGGGAATATAGGCCTTGTTTCCCGTGCCCACATAAACAACGGATTCAAGAATAGAGCGCATTGTGTCGGAGGTTTCTTTTGAGATACTCCGTTCACTTCCTGAAAAGTCAAGGGCTTCGAAAAGACTTCCGTCTTCGTTTAAAACTTCCTTTCCCACATGGGGAGTTATAAGTCTGCCGCCGTTTACAATAGATGAAGCCGCCCTCAAAAGCTGCATCGGCGTTATCTGAAAGGTCTGACCGAAGCTCATTGTAGCCAGCTCCACAGGCCCTATATTTTCCTTCTTATGCATTATGCCTACGGCTTCACCGGGCAGGTCGATGCCTGTTTTTTTGTCAAAGCCGAATTTAATCATATATTCGTAAAACTTATCTCCGCCCAGCCTTGCCGCTACGTCCATAAAAACGGGATTACAGCTGTTTTGAACCCCCTCAACAAAGGTTTCCGTGCCGTGTGACCTTGGAGACCGCCAGCATTTTATATATCTGCCGCCTACCTCCCGGCCTCCGCCGCAGTTAAATGTGTCTTCGGGAGTAACAACCCCCTCCTCAAGGCCTGCAGAGGAGGTAACTATTTTAAAGGTCGAGCCGGGCTCATATGTGTCGTTTATGCTGAAATTTCTCCACATAGAGTTTAGATAATTGTTTTTTTCCTCCTGAGAAAGTCCGCTCCATACGGTCTTAAGGCTTTCGTCGTTTATTGTAAAAGGGTCGTTTAGGTCAAAATCCGGCTTGCCTGCCATAGCATATATTTCGCCGTTTTGGGGGTTCATAACAATGACTGCCCCTCTTTTGGCGCTCTTCGCCGCTACGGCGTTTTCCAAAATCTGTTCGGCGTATTTCTGTATATTTACATCCAGCGTGGTAACAAGCGTCTTTCCGTTTTCGGGGGCGCTTCTTGTCTTTCTGCCGAAGTTAAGCTCACGGCCGGCGGCGTCGGTTTCCGTCAGTATTTTCCCCAGACTGCCCTTTAAATATTCGTCATATTTGGCTTCAAGGCCTATTATGCCTTGGTTGTCCTTTCCCACAAAGCCTATAACCCTGCAGGCAAGACTGCCTAAAGGGTAGACTCTCTTTACATCTTCGTCAACCGTAACCCCGGGAATGTTTAAATTTCTGATTTTATCCGCCCTTTCGGCGTCAACCTTTGTCTTTATTCTCTCCAAGGCTACGTTTTTGTTTATCTTTTTTAGAACATCGTCATATTCAAGCTCCAAAATCTCCGAAAGGCTTTCCGCCGCTTCTTCGGCGTTTTTTATCTGGGCATGAATAACGCTTACGGAATAGGCTGTTTCGTTTTCAGCAAGGGGAATACCGTTTCTGTCGGTTATATTCCCTCTTATTGCCTTTATAAGTCTGTCTCTTGTCTGCTGTTCATAGGCAAGGCTCTGGAGCTCTTCGCCTTTAAAAAACTGTATGTAAAAAACTCTGCCTGTTAAAAGCGCCAGAAGAAGCTCAAAAAGACAAAGCCCGAAAAGCAGACGCTTTTTTTCAAATACAGCCGCTCGAAACATATTTTCCCCTCTTGATAAACTTCCTGTAGGAAGTATATTAGCACGAGATGGAAAATATTACTTTTTTGCCGTTAAGGCTCCCCTTAAAAGGGGAGCCTTGTCGGCTCACATGGTTTTTACTCCAGCTTAATCTTTATTGTGGTTCCCACGGGAACCTTGCTTCCTGCTGCAGGGGACTGTTTATAGATGGTTTTAACGCCCTCCTGTTTGGCAGTGTCGGTATCCGCAGCAGCTTCGGTGGTTATCTCTGACGCCGCTTGATCGGCTGTGACGGCGCTTCCTCCGCCGGAGGAGCTTTCCTCAAAGTCAGCGTTTGTGTTTTCTATAAGAAGCTCAAAGCCAAGGGCCGTGGCCGCCTGCTGTGCCTGTTCGGTGGTTAAGCCCGAAAGATTGGGAACCTCCTGCAGGGAAGCATTGCTGTCGCCTATTGTAATATACAAAAGAACCTTTGAAGAACTGTTAATTGTCGTTCCGCCTTCGGGGAACTGTCTCAGAACAGTGTCGCCGCTGTCGCCAACAAGCTCATAGGCCAGGCCCAGCCTGTTAAGCTGTGAAATGGCGCTTTCAAGGCTAAAGCCTGTATAGTCGCCCAAAACAATGTCACCGTTGTCCTGAATGACTTCATAGGCTGCGTCTTCGTCGGCAGGCGAAATGTTGTATGTATTTATAAGGTCAATGAGAAGCTCCTTCATCTGGGGCGCAGGTGAAACACTGTCGCCGCCTACCGGCCTGTCAATTGTGACCATACATATAAGCTGAGGGTCGTCAATGGGAAGATAGGCTATAAAGTCACAAACCCACTGAGTGCCGTCTCTGGCGCCCTGTTCGGCTGTTCCCGTTTTGCCGCCTATGGCGTAGCCGTCTACTCTGGCCTTTACGCCGGTTCCGTCGCCTTCGAGAACGCTCTGAAGGTTTTCTCTCATCCACTCGGAGGTGTCTTCTGAAATAACCTTTCTTACAATCGTAGGCTCCGTTTCCTTAACTACGTTTCCGTTTGCGTCCAAAATCTGTGAAACAACATAGGGCTTCATAAGATTTCCGCCGTTTATAACAGCGGAGAAGGCTGAAAGAATCTGAATTGGAGTGCAGTTAAAGCCCTGACCGAAGGAATATGTTGAAAGCTCGGTTATATGCATCTCGTCACGGGAGTTTATAAGACTGGCGGCGCTGGCCTCATTGGGGAGGTCGATTCCGGTGATTTCGCCGAAGCCCCAGTCCTTAAAGAAATCATAGAATGTGTCATAGCCCATTGCATAGGCTATATCCATCATGCCTACGTTGCATGAATGGGCAAGAACCTCGGCTATTGTCTGTGTTCCGTGGCCGTATATATTGTGACACTTAATTTCATAATCGGCTACTATCTTTGAACCGCCGCAGTAAAAGCTGTCGGTTTTGCTTATTGCTCCGGCTTCAAGGGCGGAGGCAACAACAAGGGGCTTCATAATTGAGCCGGGCTCAAAGGTTGATGTTATGTTATAATTTTTCCAGGCCGTGTTGTATGCGGCGCTTTTTTCTTCGTCTGTCATAACGGTGTCCCACTCGGTTTTAAAGTCGGCGTCCTCAAGCTGGGTTATTTCCGTTGGATTGTTAAGGCTGAAGGATGGATAAGCCGCCATAGCCAAAACCTCCCCTGTTGTGGGATTCATAACCAAAACAGAGGCGTTTTGGGCCTCATATTCCGTATAGGCCTCCTTGGCTATGTTTTCGGCGTACTGCTGAACTGTTATGTCAAGGGTTGTAACAAGGCTGTTTCCTCTTACAGGCTCTTCACGTCTTGTTACAATAGAGTCGTCGGCTTCATATGTTCTGAAAACCCTGCCCGGGGTTCCCGTCATTTCGTCGTCATAGTAGGACTCAAGCCCCCACTTTGTGTCGCCCCTTATAAAGCCTATAAGCTGTGAAGCCAGCTTGTCGTTGGGGTAGGTTCTTAATGTGTCTTCTTCAAGATAAACACAGCTTAGGTTCATTTCCTCTATGGCCTTGCCTGTGTCGTAGGAAACCTGTTTTTGAATTATCTGCCAGTTTGTGTCATACTGAAGACTTCCGTCGGCGTTTTTAGCCAAATAGCCCTGAAGCTCCGAAACGGGAATTCCCAAGGCTGCATTAAGCCCCTGAAGGGTTCTCGTTTGAGTTTCGGAGGTTTGTTGGTCTAAGACCCTTACGTCCAGAATAACGGAATAAACCGCATTGCTCACCGCAAGGGGCTGGTTGTTTCTGTCATATATATTTCCTCTGTTGGCGTTTATAACCTTGTCCTGAATACGTGAAACCTGATTGTTTATGGCTCTGGCTTCATATTCTGCGCCGTGAAAGTAAATTATTGTAAATATTCTGAAAAAGCCAACAAAAGAAAGGCAGATTATGAATATTGTAAAAATAATCTTAAGTCTGCCCGAATAGTTTGCCTTAGGCATTTTTCTGTTTCTTGCTGTGGTTGAAGCTTGTCTTTCCAAAATCTCTCCTCCTTAGTCGGAACCTATTATTTCCGCAATAACAGCCCTTAGGTCAAAGCTTTTAAGATATGATAAAAAGCCTTCCTGTTCTTCATCTGTGTTGTAGAGGATAGTGTAGCTTTGTTTAGGCACACTTATGTATTTAATCTGATAGCTTGAGGGCTTCTGCATACCCAGCTTGTTTATGGCAACCTCTTCAATATATTCCAAATTAAGGTTGTTGTCAAATTCGTTTTCAAGATAATAGTTGTCCTCTTTAAGCTCGTTAAGCTCTGACTGGAGAGCGGCTATATCCGACGAAAGCTGATAGTTATAGCCGTAAATACAGAGAAAGGCTATCGCCGAAACTGCGGCCAAAACCATTATGCCCACAAGGGCCGCCCTGTGAATAAAGCCGTATTCGTCAACCCTTATGGTTTCAGATTCGCTTTCTGATGTGTTTCTGCGGCTTGTATCCACTGCAGTGGTATAAGCCCTTGCCGTACTTCCGTAATTATAGGGACTGTTATAAGAAGAATAGCGTGTTGCTGTTCTTCTGCGTCCTGATTGTCTGTTGTTCATATTTCCAACTCCTTGAGGGGTTCGACATCTGTTAAGTAACCGATTATTAATTTGCAAAAACATATAACCGGAATTTTCCTTAAAGCCTTTCGGCAATTCGAAGCTTTGCGCTGTGAGCCCTGTTGTTTTCACTGAGCTCGGCTTCTCCTGCCGTAACTGGCTTTTTTGTGATTATTTTTACCAAAGACTTTTTTCCGCATACGCAAACGGGAAACTCCCTTGGGCAGGTGCAGGGGTTTTCAAGCCGCCTGAACGTGTTTTTGACTATTCTGTCTTCCAGCGAATGGAAGGTTATAATACAAATTCTTCCTCCCGGGGCAAGTTTCTCCGTCATAGCTTCAATCGTGTCTTCGATTATGCCCAGTTCGTTGTTTACTTCTATTCTTATTGCCTGAAAGGTACGCTTTGAGGGGTGTCCCCCTGTTTCACGGGCCTTTTTGGGTATTGCCTTTTTGATTACGGTGTTAAGCTCAAAAGTTGTTTCTATTGGCTTAACACGCCTTTCTTCTATAATAAACTTTGCTATTCTCCTTGCCCATCTTTCTTCACCGTAATCTTTAATAACACGGCAAAGCTCGTCTTCAGAGTAGGAATTTACAACATCGTAGGCTGAAAAATCTCTGTCTCTGTCCATCCTCATATCAAGATGAGCGTCGGTGTTGTATGAAAAGCCTCTTTCTCCGTTGTCAAACTGATAAGAAGAAACACCAAGGTCCAAAAGAAAACCGTCGGCCTTGTCTATCGATAAGCTGTCTAAAATTTCTTTTATGTTGCAAAAATTGTCATGCACCAGCTTAAAGCCTTCAAAGCCCTTAAGCCTTTCCTCTGCGGCTGTTATGGCTTCTCTGTCTCTGTCGATGCCTATGAGCCGGCCTCCTGCCTTTAAAATTTCAAGGCTGTGACCTCCGCCGCCCAGGGTTCCGTCAACATATAAGCCGCCGGGTTTTATTTTAAGCCCTTCTATGCTTTCGTTTTTCAAAACAGATATATGTTTAAATTCCATTAAAGCAGCCCCTCGGCAAATTCGTTGCCCATAAACTCATCAGATGTGGTATATGCTTCCCACGCATGTCTGTCCCAAATTTCTATGTGGTCGTTTAAGCCTACGGAAATAACGTCCTTTTCTATTTTGGCGTGATTTCTAAGGCTTTCGGGAATAATAACCCGGCCGTTTCCGTCGGCTTCGCAGGGGGTGGGGGTGAAAAATCTCATAAGCTTTCTGGCGTTGGGGTTATTAATCGAAAAGGTGCCTATGTTTTTGGCACGGAACTCTTCATAGCCCTGTAATGTAAAGACATAAAGACAGCCGTCATAGCCCCTTGTCATAACAAAGCTTTCACCCAGCTCTTCTCTGAATTTAGCCGGCACGATTATTCGGTTTTTCTTATCTATAGAATGAAGATATTCGCCCATAAACATAACAAATCACCGTTTTGCCTTTCGAAGCGCAGCGCCGGGGGATTAAACATCCCCTTCAAACCACTTTAAACCACTTTCCTCCACCGTTAATATGATTTTAATATAAAAACGGAGATAATTCAAGCCCTAAAAAATTATAAATTTATTATAATAAAGGGCAAAGCTCAAAACCAAAACGGGCTATTTAGTTTTTAGACAAAATAAAAAATCTACATATTGATATTATACCACTAAACGTAATCAATTTGCAGACTTTTTGTAATAATTTCGTAACAATTTCGAAATACTTAATCTTTCTTGCTTAATTCTTAACAAGTTATTAACCACTGTCTCTTCCAAGCTTAACGGCGTTTGCCGCATGGCGCCTGTTTTCGTCCGAAAGCTTTGCATAGTGGGTTTTTGTGGTATTTACGTCACTGTGGCCCAAAACATCGGCTACCAGATATATGTCGCCGGTTTCTCTGTAGAGGGCCGTGCCGTAGGTTGAACGAAGCTTGTGAGGTGTTATTTTTTTAAGCGTCGTTACCATTTCTGAATATTTCTTAACAAGCTTCTGAACCGCCCTTACACCTATTCTTTTCTTCTGCATAGATAGAAAAAGGGCGTTTTCACTGCCGGCAAGGGGTTTGATTCCTTCTCTTTCGGCAAGATAAGCATAGAGAGCCTCTTCAACCTCCGCTCCGAAATATATAATAACCTCGTTTCCGCCCTTACGGGTTATTCTTATTCCGTTTGTGCCGAAGTCTATATCATTTATGTCTATGCCCACACATTCTGAAACACGAATGCCCGTTCCCAAAAACAGAGTTATGATAGCCGTGTCTCTGGCCGCCATAAGGTCGTGATACTGCTTTTCTTTGGGGGATAAGCCCTCGCCGCTTTTTACAATGTCTATAAGCCTTGAAACCTCGGCGGGCTCAAGGGTCAAAATGCTTTTGTTGTGAATTTTAGGTGTGTCAACAAGCTCGCCGGGGTTTGAGATTATTATGTTTTTTTTATATAAGTAGGAAAACAAACGTCTTACGGCTGAAAGCTTTCGGCTTTTGCCCTTTTCGCCGTTAAATCTGTCTTTTTCACCCTGCTTGTAATAGCTTAAATATTCCAGATATTCTTCCAGATCCTCGGCTGTTATCATATTCATATTTTTAAGTGTTATCTCTGAAATGTCTTTTCCTCTTAAATCTCTGTTTGTTTCGATTAAAAAGCCGAAAAAAACCTTTAAATCTCTGGCATATCCCAAACGGGTTCTTGCCGAGGTTGTTTCCGAAATATATCTGAAAAAGCCTCGGCAGAAAGATGGCAGAATATCTATTATCTCCCTTGCCTTTTCTATATTTTTCTTTTCCTCTTCTCTGTAATAATCCATAATATCACCATCCGTCTATACCTGCTCTTTTTATTGCGCCAATTATTTTTTCTTCAAAATTGTCATATTTCATAACATTTTCCTTAACAAAGCTCTTCATGCTTTCTCTTTTTGTGTTTCCGTCTGCAAGGCATTTGTTTTTCAGAACAGGCACATTGTAAAGATTGACAAAGCCCTTTACGTCACATTCGGGAACGTAAACCAGCGGACGTATGTTTGTTATGTCTTTTCTGCTTAAATATGTAACGGGGCTGAATGTGTGGATTCTGCCCTCATAGAAAAGGCTCATAAAAAATGTTTCTATAACGTCGTCTCTGTTGTGGCCCAAAGCCACCTTGTTAAAGCCCAGCTCGTTAACGGCGTCGTGAAGGACGCCTTTTCTCATTTTCGAACAGAGAGAACAGGGATTTTTCTCTTTTCTTTCGTCAAATATAATGCTGCCTATGTCGGTGTGCCTTATGTAAAGAGGAACGCCGATATTTCGGCAGTAGCCCTCTATTCCCGAAAAGTCCATACCTTTAAAGCCCAAATCAACACAAATTCCGCAGAGTTCAAAATGTTTGGGGTAAAATATGGCCAAATTTTTGAGAGCGGTTAAAAGGGCAAGTGAATCCTTTCCGCCGGAAACCCCCACGGCGATTTTGTCGCCCTCTTCTATCATGTTATATTCGTCAACAGCCCGTCTTACATAGCTTAAAAGCCTTTGAAGCTTCATAAAATCAAACCTCCCGTAAATTTATATTATCACCTTGGAAGCATTTTTTCAATATAATAATATGATATTTTTCAAATATAATACTT
>JAJQCI010000148.1 GCA_021202835.1 Clostridiales bacterium
GTTTTCAAGCCCATAACCATAGGAAGAAAAACAACCAAAGGGCACACAATTACAACCTTTCGCAGGACTGAGAAAAACACGGCTCTTTTGGCTTTGCCCAGGCTTATAAAGGCCGACTGCCCCACAAACTGAAGACTCATAAAAATAAAGCCCACAAAATAAAGTCTTACGGCACGAATTCCCACAGAAAGCGTCTCGGCATCATCGGAAAAAATTCTTATAAAGGCAGAGGGCAAAAGCATAATGACAAGCCAAAACACTGCGGTATATAAAATTCCGCAAACCGAAATAAATCTGATGCCCTCTTTAACACGGTGATATTCCCCTGCTCCGTAGTTAAAACCCAAAACAGGCTGGGCGCCGTTTGTCAGGCCTATAACCGGAAGAGAGACTATCTCTCTTAATGAATTTACTATGGTCATAATTCCCACATAAACATCTCCGCCGTAATTCCCGAGGGTTACGTTGCATATAATCTGAACAAGACAGTTTGTGGCCTGCTGCATAAAGCCCGTTATTCCCAGGCCGATTATTTTTGCTGCTGTGTGCAGATTTATCTTCATATAAGAAAGCTCCGGGCGAATAATAGCGCTTTTGCCTGTGAGAAATTTTATAACCCATACCGCCGATATTCCCTGACTTATAACGGTGGCAAAAGCGGCTCCTCTTACGCCCAAGCCTGCGGCAAAAATAAAAACAGGGTCCAAAATAAGATTTATCACGGCGCCTATTACCGTTGTCATCATAGCCGTTTTGGGAAAGCCCTCTGCGTTTATAAAGCCGTTCATACCGGCGGAAATCATACTGAAAAGAGTGCCGAAAAGATATATTTTCAAATAGCTTTCAGCATAGGGAAAGGCTGCGTCACTTGCGCCGAACAGATAAAGCACGGGCTTTCTGAAATAATAACAAATAAAAAATATAGACGCCGATGACAATATAATCATAGCAAGAACATTTCCCATAATCAGCTTTGCCTCTTCTTCGTCTTTTCTGCCTCTTGCCACTGAAAAAAGAGGTGTACCCCCTGTGTTAAACAGGCTTGCAAAGGCAAGAATAAAGGTTACAAAGGGAAACGTAAGCCCCACGCCCGTAAGGGCAAGGTGACCCGTACCGGGCATATGGCCTATATATATTCGGTCCGCTATGTTATATAAAAGCTGAACCATTTGAGCTGCCGTCATGGGCAGCGCCTGTGATAATATTATTTTCCATAAAGACCCTTTTGAAAAGTCATGCCTGTTTTCTGCCATATATTAATTCTCGCTTTCCTAAAAATACATTCCCGGCTTTTTCTTCGGCCTGCGGCTTAATTATATATCTTTTTCGCCTAAATATCAATCAAAATAATCATTCTCAAAGCAACAGTTCAGCTGCAAATGTATAAAACTGTTGACAATATAAACAAAAAATCTTATAATTTAGTATATTGAGATTGACAGAGCCCGAAAATATGCAAGGGTTCCCTTATTATAAACAGTTTATTATACGGAGGTTTAACGGTAATGGAGTATATGGGAGTAAATGAGTTAAGAGAAAAATTTTTGAGCTTTTTTGAAAGCAAGGAACACTTAAGGCTTGCCAGCGCCTCCTTGGTTCCTCATAATGACAAGTCTCTTCTTCTTATAAATTCGGGAATGGCCCCCTTGAAGCCCTACTTTACGGGTCAGCAGATTCCCCCCAGAAAAAGAGTAACAACCTGTCAAAAATGTATAAGGACAGGAGATATCGAAAACGTAGGAAAAACAGCACGCCACGGCACTTTTTTCGAGATGCTGGGCAATTTCTCCTTCGGCGATTATTTTAAAGAGGAAGCCATTCCCTGGGCATGGGAATTTTTTACAGAAGTTTTAAAGCTGCCCGAAGACAGGCTCTATGTTTCCGTTTTCGAAGACGATGACGAAGCCTATGAAATTTGGAACAAAAAGGTAGGTATTCCCGAAGAAAAGATTTTCAGAATGGGTAGAGATGACAACTTCTGGGAACACGGCGTAGGCCCCTGCGGCCCCTGTTCGGAAATTTATTATGACAAGGGCGAGGAATACGGCTGCGGAAAGCCCGGCTGTACTGTAGGCTGTGACTGCGACAGATATATGGAAATTTGGAATCTTGTGTTCACTCAGTTTGACAAGCAGGAGGACGGCTCTTATCCACGTCTTGAACACCCCAACATCGACACGGGTATGGGGCTTGAAAGAATAGCCACAGTTATGCAGAATGTTGAGTCTATTTTTGACGTTGACACTGTTAAGGCCATAAGAGACGCTGTCTGCGCCATAGCAGGAAAGAAATATCATGAAAATCACGAGGACGACGTTTCTATAAGAGTTATTACCGACCATGTCCGCTCTATGACATTTATGACAGCTGACGGCGTTCTTCCTTCAAACAACGGCAGAGGCTACGTCTTAAGACGTCTTTTAAGACGTGCAGCTCGTCACGGCAAGCTTCTGGGCATTGACAGAACCTTCCTTACTGAGCTTTCACAGGTTGTTATAGACAATTCGGGAGACGCTTATCCCGAGCTCAGAGAAAAACAGGCTACGATTCAGAAAATAATTTCTACAGAAGAAGAAAACTTCTATAAAACACTTGACAAGGGCCTTGAAAAGCTTAACGAATATATGGGCTTCATCAAAAAAGACTCTCAGGTTCTCGACGGCAGATATATTTTCAAGCTTTACGATACCTATGGCTTCCCTACCGACTTAACGGAGGATATTTTGACGGAACACGGCTTCAAGGCCGACCTTGAGGGCTTTATAGCCGAAATGGATCTCCAGAAAAAGAAGGCAAGAGACGCAAGAGAAACAGACACATATATGGGTGTCGAGGAAACTGTTTTCAATCAGCTTGACCCGGCTCTTGCTACGGAATTTACGGGATATACAAGCCTTGTTTCTACAGACAGCGTTATTACCGCTCTTGTGGCCGAGGACGAAATAGCCGAAGGGGCTTCGGCAGGGGCAAACGTTACCCTTCTTCTTGACAAAACCCCCTTCTATGCTGAAATGGGCGGCCAGATAGGCGACACGGGAATTATAAAAACCGACAGCGCTCTTGTTGAAATACACGACACAACAAAGTTCGGCGGAAACAAGTTTCTCCATGCAGGCGTTGTTAAAAGCGGCGAAATAAAAGTAGGCGACAGGGTTACCGCACAGGTAGACGAAAATAGACGTATCGCCATAGCAAGAAACCACACGGCAACTCACATTCTTCAAAAGGCCTTAAGAGAGGTTTTGGGCGATCACGTTGAACAGGCCGGCTCTTATGTAAGCGACGAAAGACTTCGTTTTGACTTCACTCATTTTGAGTCTATTTCATATAAAGACTTAAGAAAGGTTGAAGAAATAGTAAATGACAAAATTCTTTCAGACCTGCCTGTTACCTGTGAGGAAATGGATATTGAAGACGCCAAGAAGCTGGGAGCAATGGCTCTTTTCGGCGAAAAATACGGCAAAACGGTTAGGGTTGTTTCCGTAGGAGACTATTCTATAGAGTTCTGCGGCGGTACTCACCTTAAAAATTCAGCTGCCGCCGGAGCCTTCAAGATTCTCTCCGAAAGCGGAATCGCAGCCGGTGTAAGGCGTATAGAGGCTACAACAGGCTATAATACTCTCAGATTCTACAACACAAGAGATAAAATTCAGGAGCAGATAAGCGGAGCCCTTAAAACAAACGACGCTAATATGATGGCCAGAATCACAGATGTTTTAGACGAAAACAAACATCTCAAAAAGGAGCTCGAAGCCCTTAAAGCAAGCCTTTCAAAGGGCAAGGTTGACGATATAGAAAAGGGTAAGGAAATTATCGGCGGCATAGCCGTAATCTGCGGCAGGCTCGAAAACGCCGATATGAACACTCTCCGAAACGCAAGTGACAAACTTAAAGACAAAAACCCCGACTGCGTTGTTATTTTAGGCGGCACGTCAGGTGAAAAGGTAAGCTTTGTTGTTTCCTGCAGCAATACAGCCGTTAAAGCAGGCGTAAAAGCAGGCGACATTGTTAAAACGGCAGCCGTTATCTGCGGCGGAGGCGGCGGCGGACGCCCCAACATGGCACAGGCCGGCGGCAAAGACCCCTCAAAAACAGACGAAGCTCTTAAAGCCGCAAAAGACAAGGTAAAGGAAATATTGGGATAAAATAATATAAAAAACAGTAACATTTCAGCAGGGCACGGCCGAACTGTAAAAAACACCGGGCATTCACCAACAAGCCCGGTGTTTTAATTTCTTATATGTTTGCAAATCTTTCAACCGCTCTGCTGAAAGAAGCTACCGTTTTGTCGGCGTCTCCGCTTTCCAAGCCGTCTCTTACACAGCGGTTTATATGCCCCTCCAAAACAATCTGCCCTGCTTTGTGAAGGGCTGATTTCGCCGCATGTATCTGTGACAGAATATCCTCACATGCCGCTTCTTCTTCTATCATTTTATCTATAACCTGAACCTGGCCTATTAATTTTTTAAGCCTGCGGTGCAGATTTTCATAGTCTAAATATTGCTGCATAGCCTAAGCCTCCCTTAGCTTTTGAGATAAGTTTAAGCTGTTTCTATGGTAAACTCGGCAAAAAAGCTTTCTCCGGCTTCAAGGCTTCTTTCTCCGTATTTATCCTTTAATTCACCTTCAAAGCCCTCATTGTCACATCTGCCGATCCAAGGCTCAAGACATACATATGGGGCGCCTGCCTTCGGCTTTGACCAAAGCCCGAAGGAGTCAAACCCTTTGCAGCTGACGGTTATGTAGGGAGTCATATCGGGATAGAGTATGCTTGCTTTTTCAACCTGTCCCCTGTCGAAAATAAGAGCGTCGTTGTCGAAAAGACTTTCTTCCAGTCTTATAAGGCCGTCGGTTTCCTTTTCGTCTTTATACATAACAGAGCCGCTTTCACCGTCAATCAACACATATTTAAGCTTTCCCTCGCCCAATTTGGCAAAATAATCTCTCTTTTCCGTGCCGGGCAGAACGGGGCAGTTAAAGGCCGGGTGAGCCCCTATGGAAAAATACATGGTTTCGGCCCCCGTATTTTTAACCTCATAACCAACAGTGAGACATCTCCCCTCTAAGCTGTGGGTAATTGTAAGCTCAAAATCAAAGGGATAAACCTTTTTTGTGTTTTCGTCAGATTTAAGCCTGTGGGAAAGGCTTTTTCCGTCACTGCCCAGATATTCGAATTCCATATCCCTTGCAAAACCGTGCTGGCCCATAGGATATTTAATTCCCTTGTGGGTGTAAAAGCCGCCGTTTACCTTCCCCACAAAGGGAAAAAGAACCGGCGCATGTCTTGCCCAGTAGGCCGGGTCTGCGCCCCACAAAACCTGCCGGTTATTCTCCTTGTCGAATATTCCCGAAAGCTCCGCCCCGAAATCGGCTGTTTCAACCTTCAAAAAGTCGTTTTCCAATATTCTCATTAAAAATCCCTCCACTTGCAGAAAAACACTTATATCTATATCACAATTATAATAGGTTTTAAGAAAAATTTCCACAGGTTTTTAATAAATTTTTTAATCAAATTTTAAAAAAAAGTAACAGTTCAGCCGTGCATTTCACAAATTTCATACCGAAAATAAAAAAAGGACTTTACAAGGGAAAAAAACTGTGGTATAATGCTTCTAAAGTTAAAGAATGATTTAAAATCGTTGATTAAGGGTAGTAGCCTTTAACAATCTTTTCAGAGAGTTCTGCAGAGGTGTGAGCGGAGCATGGGAGTTTTAGGTGAATGGGCTTATGAGATTTTGGGCGAAAGGAAATTTTTTCTTATTAGCTTTAAACGTGTCCTCACGTTACAGAGGCAGGGTATGGTTGTATCCGGGTTGTTTTGCTTATGGTGCATTTGCATTGGGTGGCATAGCAGAGGTTAGTGTAACATTCTGTCCCAATTGTGGGGATAGGGTGTTTTTTTATTTACTGCAACAGTCCAGCCGCCTTAAACGGCGCCGGATGCGGAACAGACGCTTTGCGAGTGTTTGGCGTGACCCTAGTGCCGGGAGGCACGGCGGCAATGCTGCGAATTGAGGAAGATTTTTCAAAAAAGTGTTATAATAGGAGGCGGAATATGAGATATTTAAAAACATATGAAAGAGTTTTGGCGGGAGATACTGAAACTCCGATAACTCTTTTTTACAAGTATGTAGGAGATGAAAAGGGCTTTATTCTGGAGAGCCGTGGGGACGGAAAAATTAATTATTCCTTTTTGGGAAAGAATCCCAAAGCCTGCCTTTACGGTTCGGACAAGCTGACTATCGAAGAAGAGGGAACAAAAAGAGTTTACGAGGGTAAGCTTCTTGACGGAGTAAGAGAATATTTAAGCGAATTTCAGGTTGAAACCGATTTAGACGTTTCCTTTATAGGGGGCGCAGTCGGAGTTGTGGGCTATGATGTTATTAGACAGTATGAAAAGCTGCCCGACAAAAATCCAGATGTTATAGGGGTGCCTGTTGTAAATCTTATGGTTTTTACGGAATTTATAATTTACGACCATATGCACGACTGCATAAGGCTGGTTGTTTTAGATAACCCTGACAACTACGGCAAAAACAGAGCGGAAGCCATGCTTGACAAAATGGAAAAGGAAATAAAGGCCGGAGTTCCGGCTGAAAAATATAATATGCCTAAAATAGCCTCCCCCATTAAAGTAACAAGCAATGTAACAAAACAGGAATATATGGATATGGTTAAAAAAGCTAAAAAATATATATACGACGGAGATATTTTTCAGGTTGTTTTATCTCAAAGGCTTACCGTTGAAACAGAAAGCAAGCCTATAGACCTTTACAGAAAGCTGAGAGCAATTAACCCCTCTCCCTATCTTATTTATTATAACTTCGGCGACTACCAGATTGCCGGCTGTTCACCCGAAATGCTTGTTGAGGTTACGGGGAATAAAATTAAAACCTGTCCCATTGCCGGCACGAGAAAAAGGGGCAAAAATGCCGAAGAAGATATTAAGCTGGCTTTAAGCCTTAAAAACGATCTTAAGGAACAGGCGGAACACGTTATGCTTGTTGACCTTGCCAGAAACGATATGGGCCGTGTAGCCGAAATAGGCTCGGTTGAGGTTACGGAGTTTATGCAGGTTCACTATTATTCCCACGTTATGCATATGGTTACGCTTGTTGAGGGAAAGAAAAAGCCCGAAGAAGACGGCTTCTCAGTTCTTTCCACCTTCCTTCCTGCCGGCACTCTTTCGGGAGCTCCTAAAATAAGAGCTATGGAAATTATTGACGAGCTTGAAAACTTAAGAAGAGGAACCTACGGAGGCGCCTGCGGATATTTCAGTTTTAACGGAAATATGGACGCCTGTATAACAATAAGAACTATGATAATAAAGGACGGAAAGGTTTATATGCAGGCCGGCGCCGGTATTGTAGCCGACTCCGTTCCCGAATATGAATACGAAGAATGTCACAACAAGGTGAGAGCCTTGGTGAGCGCTATAGGAGGTGAGATATAATGGTTGTTTTGGTAGATAATTATGATTCATTTACATTTAATCTTTATCAGTATATAGGTGAATTTGACAGAGACATAAGGGTTTTCAGAAACGACCGTATAACAGGAGAGGAAATTTTAGCTTTAAACCCGGACAGGCTGGTTATATCTCCCGGCCCCAAAACTCCTAAAGAGGCAGGAAACTGTATTGAAATCATACAAACCTGCAGCGGAAAGGTTCCTATTTTGGGAGTGTGCTTAGGCCACCAGTCAATAGCCGCTGCCTTCGGGGGAGTTGTTTCAAACGCAAAGGAGCTTTTCCACGGCAAGGCTTCAATGATAGAGCATGACGGAAAGGGCATTTTCACAGGCATAGAAAGCCCCATGAAGGCGGCCAGATATCACTCTCTCTCTGTAACGGTGGTTCCCGAATGCTTTGACGTTACGGCCGACTTCGAAGGAGAGGTTATGGCCATAAGGCATAAGGAGATGCCCATAATAGGGCTTCAGTTTCACCCAGAATCGATTTATACTCCCGAGGGAATGAAGCTTGTAGGCAACTTTATAAAGGAGGGGCTTGTATGATACTTGACGATATATGTGCAAGAAAAAGACTTACCCTTAATGAAAGCAAATATATTTTCGACGTCAGAAATCTTTACGAAAAAATGAAAACCGACAAAACAGCAAGCTTTAAAGAAGCCCTTCAAAAAGAAGGCCTTTCGATAATAGGTGAGGTTAAAAAGGCTTCTCCCTCAAGAGGGGTTATAAAGGCAGATTTTAACCCTGTTGAAACCGCAAGAGCCTACGGAAGCTGTGTTGACGCTGTGTCGGTTCTTACAGAAGAGCATTTCTTTCAGGGCTCTCCCAAATATTTGGAGGCCATTCACAGCGAAATCTCGCTTCCTCTTTTAAGAAAGGACTTCGTTATTTCTCCCATGCAGGTTTTCGAAGCCAGAATGCTGGGGGCGTCGGCTGTTCTTCTCATAGCCGCAGTTTTAAGCGACACGGCTGTTTTAAGAGAATATATAGCCTTCGCCAAGGGTGTGGGCCTTGACAGCCTTGTTGAAACACACAACGAAAAAGAGCTTGAAGCCGCTCTCGAAGCAGGAGCGGAAATTATAGGAATAAACAACAGAAATCTCTATGATTTTACGGAAGACATTTATACAACGGTCAGACTTGCTGAGAAGGTGCCTAAGGATAAGGTTATTGTAAGCGAAAGCTCAATCCACACAAACAAAGACATTGAAATTGTGGCAGGCGCCGGAGTTTCGGCCGTTTTGGTAGGTGAAAGCTTTATGAGAAGCGGCGACATAATAAAAAAGGCAGGTGAGTTTAAAGATGCCTACAAAAAAGCCCTTAATTAAAATATGCGGCCTGAGAATACCTGAGGACGCCGATATAATAAACAGCTTTCCCGTAAGCTTTGCGGGCTTCGTTTTTGCAAAAAGCAAAAGACAGATTAACGTAAACAGAGCAACCGAGATAAAAAAGCTGCTGAGAAGTGACATAAAAACAGTGGGAGTTTTTGCGGATATGAAGCTTTCCGAAGTGCGGTATATAACCGACCTGACGGGAATCGATATAGTTCAGCTTCATTCAGACGAAAACGACTGGTACTGTGAAAATTTTAAAGACAAAATCGTTTGGAAAAGCATAGCCGTTAAGGACGGCGAAGCTTTGAAAGCGGCGGAAAATTATAATGTAGACGGTTTTCTGCTGGATGCTTATGACAGAAATGCAAGAGGGGGCACGGGAAAGGCCTTTAAGTGGGATTTGGCGGCGGATTTCGCAAAAACTCACTTTACAATACTCGCCGGCGGAATTACCCCGGAAAACATAGCCGAAGCAATAGAAACAGTACATCCCGACGTCGTTGATTTATCATCTTCTGTTGAAACCGACGGATTTAAGGATTATAATAAAATAAAGAGGCTTTTCGAAGCTATAGAACAATAAAGAAAGGAAATGAACAAATGAGCAAGGATTTCGGTATCTATGGGGGACAGTATGTTCCCGAATCACTTATGACGGTTTTGAAGGTTCTTGAAAAGGAATTCGAAACCTACGGCAAAAGCGAAGAATTCAAAAAAGAATATATGTATTATATGAAGCAGTATGTGGGCAGACCCTCTGTTTTATATTATGCTGAAAATCTTACAAAGGCTCTGGGCGGAGCTAAAATCTATTTAAAAAGAGAGGATTTAAACCACACAGGTGCTCACAAAATCAACAACGCCATAGCACAAGCCCTTCTTGCAAAGCATATGGGCAAGACAAAGGTTATTGCCGAAACGGGGGCAGGCCAGCACGGCGTTGCCACCGCAACGGTAGCCGCTCTTTTCGGCATGGACTGCGAGGTTTATATGGGAACTGAAGACATTGAAAGACAAAGCTTAAATGTTTTCAGAATGGAGCTTCTCGGCGCCAGAGTTGTGCCTGTTTCCACAGGAACGGGAACGTTGAAGGACGCCACAAACGAAGCCATAAGAACATGGGTAGCCAGAGCCGAAGACACCTTTTATATTATAGGCTCGGCCGTAGGCCCTCACCCCTACCCCACAATGGTTAGAGACTTCCAGAGAATAATAGGCGACGAAACAAGAAAACAGATTTTGGAAGCCGAAGGCAGACTTCCCGACAGAGTTTACGCCTGTGTAGGCGGCGGTTCAAACTCAATCGGTATGTTCTATCCCTTTATAGAAGATAAGGATGTTAAGCTTATAGGCGTTGAAGCCGCAGGCTTGGGCATAGAAACAGGCAAGCACGCCAGCGCTTTTTCAGGCGGCAAGGTAGGTATTCTTCATGGTATGAAGTCCTCTATTCTTCAGGATAATGAATGCGTTGTAAAAACAGCCTATTCTATTTCCGCAGGCCTTGACTATCCCGGTGTAGGCCCGGAGCATGCTTATCTTCACGATATCGGAAGAGTAAATTATACTTCGATTAAGGATGATGAATCTATAGAAGCCTTTAAGGCCCTCTGCAGATATGAGGGAATTATGCCGGCTATAGAAAGCTCACACGCCCTTGCTCAGGCTATGAAGGAAGCTCCCGAAATGTCGAAGGATGAAATAATTGTTATTTGTCTTTCCGGCAGAGGTGACAAGGACGTTCACACTGTGGCAAAATATTTAGGCAAAGAAATTTAAGGGGGATAAGCATAAATGAACAGAATAGACAAAAAATTCAAAGAATTAAAGGAACAGGGCAAGAAAGCCCTTATAACATATATTTCAGCCGGTGACCCGACAATTGAAAAGTCGGAAAAATTCATTTACGCCCTTGAAGAGGGCGGAGCGGATATAATAGAGCTGGGAATACCTTTTTCGGATCCTCTTGCAGACGGCCCTGTTATTCAGGAAGCCGGCCTTCGCTCAATAGGCGGAGGCTTCAACTTCGGAAAACTTGAAGAGCTCGTAGGCAATATAAGGAAAAACAGCCAAATTCCCCTTGTTGTTATGGTATATTATTCTTCGATTATTTGCTACGGAACAAAAGAATTTGTTGATCTTATGGTTAAAATAGATGTTGACGGCGTTATTATTCCCGATTTGCCTTATGAGGAATATGACGAGGTTAAGCCCTATATAGACAAAACCGATTTATGTATGATTCCCCTTGTTGCCGTTACTTCGGGCGACAGAGTGCCTATGCTTGTTAAAGAAGCCAAAGGCTTTGTATACTGCGTTTCAACTCTTGGCGTTACAGGGGGGCAGTCCAATTTCGATAAGAGAATTGATGATTTCCTTGCAGAAGTTAAGAAATATTCTCCCGTCCCAGTCTGCATAGGCTTTGGTATTTCAAAAAAGGCCGACTGCGACAGATTTAATAAAATCGGTGACGGCTGTATAGTAGGCTCGGCTGTTATAAGAGAAATAAATAAAAGCGGCGGAGATGAAAAGGCGGTTAAGGCCTTTGCCGAAAGTCTTGTAAAATAATAAGATTTAAAGTAACTTAAAAAAACTTCTGTCTTGTTCTTTAC
>JAJQCI010000225.1:0-1728 GCA_021202835.1 Clostridiales bacterium
GGGTTTTATATGATTAAAAAAACAGCGGCGGCAGTTCTCGCCATGTCAATGGCCTTTGGCGGCGGAACGGCTGTTTTCGGCGCCGATATGACAATTCAAAACATCAACAAGGCTATTTCCTCCGTAGAGGACGTTGAAGGTCAGATTGACATTGAAAGCGCAGACGAAAACAAGGTAGTTTTTAATATTGACAATTTAAGATATGTTTATCTTTTTGACGGTGTTGACGATGAAATTCTTGAAATTCATATAATAGATACCGACCACGAATTTGATGAAGACGACTATGAGGTTTATTTCATAGATGACGACTATGAATATGTCGACTATGAATATGACAGCGACATCGATTATGACAGCTTAATTTCATCTCTTGACGCTTTGGATATAGCCTGTGGTGAGCTTGAGCTTGACAACGATGAAAATGTTGTGGCTAAAACAGTAGGCCTTGTTTGGACAGAGGAAGGCGGAGATTTGATTTACGATATCCGTATTTTGACAGACAAGGGCGCAGAACACGAATATGAGCTTGAAGCCTACACAGGCAATATTTATGAGCGTGAAACCTATTCCACTCAAACCGTAACAAGGGGCAGAACATCTCAGAGCAGATATTTCTACGGCCTTGAAAGCGGAAAATATCGTAAATATAAATATGAAAAGCCCGTAGTTATAGTTGTAACACCTGCAGCACCCAAGGAAGAGCCGCCCAAGGAGGAAATCCCAAAAGATGAACTTCCGAAGGATGAGCTTCCCAAAGAAGAGCTTCCCAAGGAAGAAATTCCCAAGGATGAGCTTCCCAAAGACGAACTTCCCGAAGGCGAAACAAAGCCTTTAATCGAACCGGAAAGCCGTCCTCTTGAAGAGCCTTCCACAGAAGTGACAACTGCCGAGGCTGTTTCGGAGACAAAAACAAGGGAAGCCGAAGAAGTTACGGCTGCTGAAGTTATCACTGTTGAAACTCCTGTTGAAATCACGACATCAGAGCCTGTTACAAAGGCAGAACCTGTTACAAAAACAGAGCCCGTCACAAAGGCTGAACCTGTTACAAAGGCAGAGCCTTCAACTGTTGAGCCTGCTTCTGAAATAACAACGGCGGCTGTCGTAAGAACAACAGAAAAGGCCACAGAAAAAACAACTCAAAAAACAACCGAAAGAACAACCCAAAAGGTTACGGAAAAAACAACATCTCCCAAGGTAAACGAAAAATCTCCCGAAACAACAACAAGACAGCAGGATGTATCAAGACAAAACAACAGTAACCGTCCAAATCAGCCAAACAGAAACAATCAGGCTGACATGCTCGACAAAAACGCTCAAGCCTTCGGCAGAAGATAAACCGCATAATTTCAAGACACTCACTTAATACACACAAAACATAAAACCCCGGCATACCGCTTTCAAATTCCGAAAGCGATATGCCGGGATATTTATTTTTTGTTTATTCTCCTATGGCAGATAAAAGCGCCGTTACATCTTTTAAGTCTATATACCCGTCAGCATTATAGTCCGCCGCCTCTAAGTCAATATTGATTTCGTCCGATATGCCGCTTATATAACGAAGAAGCAGTGCAGCATCCCTATTGTCAATGTTTCCGTCGGCATTGGCATCGCCTAAGCTGTAAGCTATTCCCAAATCTCCGAAAAGAATTTTGTCGCTGTTATTTGCAAAACTGCTTTCAGCCGTTGATGTCTCGGCTTCAAAATATAATGCATGATAGATTGTAT
>JAJQCI010000225.1:1738-9338 GCA_021202835.1 Clostridiales bacterium
GATGATAATATTTAGCCGGCAGAGTAAATTCAACCGCCGTGTCTTCCTGTGAGTCAAGACTGCCTATGTCGAATGTGCCCAAAACAGTACCGCTTGCGTTTGAATTATAAACAGTTAAAACAATATTTTCGGCTGTTTCATAACCGTTGTTTTTAACATATGCCGTTACCGCTGCGCCGTTATCGTCTGTTTTAAGAACCAAATCAGATATTACAATATCGGCTAAGCCCAGTTCTGTTTCGGCTGAGTTGTTTGTTTCGTCCATATCGTCATAGTCACAGCTTATGTTCAGGGTTATGCTCTGACGTGACAGGCTGTCCGGCAGGGTAATGTCAAGTGACAAATCACTGCTTTCTCCTGCGGCTATTTCACAGCTTAATGTACCCTCGCCCAAAATACCGCCGTTTTCATCCGAAACAGAGGCATATACTGTGTCTATGCTGTTAAGGCTGTTGTTTGTAACGTTAAAATCCAATGGAAGGTCTGCGCCCGGGGCAATATCTTCGCCGTCATATGTAACATAGTTTAAAACAAGATCGTTATATTCACAGCCTTCTATAACCTTAAGCTCTGCCGCTGCGTAAGGGGTTCCGCCTTCCTGCCCGAATTTATCGTTTATTTCAATGAGGTTTACGGCCATAAGAACATTTCCGTCGTCTTTAAGTTCTGCCGAATAATTTCTTATGTATTTTTCATAGTCCGTCAGCTGAATTATATTGCCGAAGCTGCCGTTTTCGCTGTCATACCATGTGCCGTACATTTCACAGCCGAAGCCTGTTGATACAAGAGTAAGAAGGACTCTTTCGCCGCCGTTTTCTATTATTTCGAAGTTGCTTAAGTCTGAAACGCCTGCGGCTGTGTCAGTGCCTGTTAATATATTGTAAATATAAAGCTCGCCGTCGGCTATATGATAAATTTCATCTCCCAAAACCTGAAGTTCGTCACAGTCGTTAGTATAGGAACCGTTGTATATTTCTTCACCGTTTTCGTTTATATGAAGAGAGGTTGTCTCGTCATCATTATAAAGGGTATATATAACCCTTATATTTTGACCGGAAACGCCTGCTTTAATATTTGTTGCGGCGTTTTCATATTCGCCTATAACCTCTTCCTCCTGCCATGCTCCGCCGGTATATTTTCTTAAATATACCGTGTTCGTGCCTTCGGTCATAAACAAATCGTTTTCACTGTTTTCAACCCAGCATACCGCAATTGTATCGCCCTCTGCGGCTATGTCATAAATATTTTCATAAGCAAGCCTGTTTGAGCTGCTTACCAAAACAGGCTCGGAGATTGTTTCTCCGTCATAAACCGAACAGTAAAGGTCTGTTTTTGCCATATGCTCTTCAAGTGATATATCTTCGGGAAGACTTTCGGCCACTCTGGCCCACAAAATATAGGCCTTTGTTCCGTCACAGTAAACAACCGGGTCGCCGTTGTAGCCTTCGTTGTCATAAATTGTATTATATTCACTCCAGCCTGCGCTTTCGGTGTATGTGCTGTAATAAAGAGATGTTACGTCTGTATCGCCCTTTGTTCCGTCGTCGTCTGTCCACACAAGAAGTCTTGAGCCGTCATCAAACATGGCAAGCTGAGGCGAATTGTAGGGATAAAGTCCGGCCTTGCTGAAGGATGTACTTGGGTCAAATGAAAAGGTCATTACACCCGGGTTGTTAAGATAATCTCTTGAAATCGGCTTAAACTCATCTTCTTCAACCGACGCCAGACTTACCTCTTCGGCTTCGGCCTCACCCGGGAACCACTGCTTGGGGCCGTAAACCGGCCAGTCCTTCGAGGCAGTGAAAATTCCGGCCTTGCCCTCTACATAGAGAGAGCCCTCCGCCGTAACCGTAAATGGGTCATAATCCACTCCCACGGTATTTCCGAAATAGCCTGTTACCGCTATTACCTTAATGAGTATGTTTCCCTTAAAGCCGCCCTCCAGGTGAAGGCTTTTTGAGCCGAGGCCCATACCGAAGCTGAATTCGGGCTTAAACTCCAAATCTGAAGAAACGCTTAATGCATCATAGTCCTTATCGTCGGCAACCTTTATTTTGCCCTGTGTCGAAACCTCAAGACTCACGGTTCCGTATGAAGCCGGAAAGGCCGCCAGTCTTGTGGAAAATTTTCCCGAAGCCTTAGCGGTAACAATTATTCCGCCTTCGGCAAGATTAAAGCTTCCGCTTTCATAGGCCCACTCCAAATATCCGGCAAATTTGCCTTCTATATTAAGGAAAATGTTTGCGTCTATGTCTCTGAGAGATGTGTTAAGCTTCCTCAGCTTATTATATGTATTTTTGTTTGTATTCAGATTGTTAAAGGCTTTGTAAAGATCTTTAACCTCCTTATACATATCCTGCCATTTATCCTGACCGATTTCGGCCTCTTCGGATAAATTCTTAAAGCCCACAAGAGCCTGAACGGTTTTTTCTTCCTCGTCAACCTTAAACTGCAGATTCAGCTTATCGCCTAATTTTATATTCAGCTTTCCGTCCAGTTCAAGAAGATAAAATGTTTTGTTGAAAATTGTAACGCTGGGGCCTTTGATTGTGTCCTTGCCGAGGGTTATATTTTCAAGAAGCTTTAAATCGTCAGAGTCAAAGCCGGCTTCAGCCAAAACCTCATCGGAAGTAGCTGTTACAGCATTAAAGCCCTCTCCGGTTTTGTCATAGTCCCATTCACATATAAAGCCTACGGTATTTAAGCTGAAATTGCTTTCTTCTTTAGGATATGTATTATCATAAAACATATCGTTCCATTTGAAGCGCTTGCTTCCGCTTACAGCGGGATTTGCGTTGTTGTAGATATGAACATAATCCTCTCTTTGGCCGTCGGCTCTTGAACTGTTGTTAGGTTCTCCTCTGTCCCAGTTTGAATAGCTATAGGTTTCGCCTGTTACCCACTTAGGCTGACTTGCCGTTGTCATGCCCATCCAATATTGTTTTTTGCTTCCGTAATCCAACAGCCCCTCAATGGCGCTTTGCTCTCCGGAAGAGGTTATTGTGACCAAATGACCTCTCAGGTTTTCACAATATGTTTCTGCTTCCGGCCATGTAATGGAATAGTCATACAAAGAATATGAGTGACCATTGTAAATAACAGAAGCGACAGCGGCAACATTTGTCTGCGCCGAACAAAATGTTATAGTTGAAACACACATAATTACAGCTAAAAGAAAGCCTGTAACTCGTTTAATCATTAAATTTTCCTCCCTTAAAAATTATCCTCCTTACTCCTCAGAGCCGTTAAGATCCTGAAGAATGATAGTTCTCTGTCTTTCTGTGGTTGTTTTGTAAAGGTCTAAGGCTTCTTCAACAGTCATATCTGCTATAACTATGTTGGAGAGAAGCTGCTGTTTTGCAACCTCAATATCGGGAAGCTGTTCGGCAACAACTGAATTAAGAACAGGCAGGTCGTAAAGCTTTGAGTTGGCGTCGAATATATCCATAGAAATTGTTATTCTCTCGTCAATCTCAACAGGGTCATAGGCCTCTGTTACGGCAAGAACCGGATCATAGAAGGTCTTGTCTGTTTCCACCGAAGGGTCAGACAGCGAAGGAAGCATCTCCGCCTTGATAATAGTGCCGTCCTCTGCTCTTTCAGTTACCTTATAGTGAACATCTTCAACCCCTCTTGTGAAAAGAAGCTGGCCTTCGCCCCCGTCGTGTATGTAGAGAATGAAGTTTTCGAAAACCTCTTCGGGGTGTTCACAGTAGTTTGTAATAGCGTCTGCCGTTGCAGGGCGCTCGATATAATATGCCTTTTCCTTATCGAAGGATTCAAGCGGAATAAGCTCGGCAGTTTCGTCCTTCATTTTAAGGTTTTTGTCAAGGGTTTTATACCATGTTCCTGCCCAGTAGTTAAAACAGCCTACAACCCCGGCGTAAAACTTGTCACGGCAGGTTGATGTTTTGTTTGAAATCGACTGGGGGTCGATAAGCCCTGCGTTCCATGCGTCCTGAATTCTGTAGAGAGCCGCCTCCATTTCAGGCTCAAGAACGCCGTCAATATATTTTTCCTGTTCGTCGTCATAATATATTTCCGGACGGGCGTCCTGATAAAATTCTCTTAAATAGATTTCATAGGGAGATTCGGTATTTATAAGCCCTGCCACAGTCAGGGGATAAATTGTCAGGCCTTTATATTTTTCTTTAAACGTAATTCCGTTTGAGTCTTCTTCTTCACACTGGTTTATGGTTTTAAAGGCCTTAAGCATATCGAAAAATTCCTCATAGCTGTGGGGAGTGTCTATGCCCAAAGCGTCCATCCAGTCCTTACGAACGTAGGTTATTGTTCCGTTTCCTCTCTGGTTGGGAAAGCCGTAAAGACGGTTCGTGCCGTATTCCGAATCATACTTTAGGCTGTCAACAAACCTTTCGTCAACTATGCCCTTTGCCTTAAGCTCAGAAGCCTCCCATGCGTCTGTCATATCCCAGAGTATGCCTTCGGAGGCATAGGCCGGATAGTAGGTTGAGCCCAGCTCGATTATATCCGCCGGGTCTTCGGCGGCAAAGGTTATTCCCACCTTTTCATAATACTGGTTGTGTTCGGGCTGTTCGATTATAAGCTTTATTCCCGTATTTTTTTCATACTGGTCACAAAGCTGCTGCTGGCCGTTTTCGGGCCTTACAATGGTTGAAACCATAAAGCTTATGCTTTCGGGCTTTCCTTCGGCGTTAAGCTCAACATGCTCACGCTGGCTTCCGCAGGCCGAAAGCCCAGTCAGCAAAACCACTGCCGGAAGGGCGGTTTTCAACACTGTTTTTTTGTTCATAAATTTCCTCCGTTTCGCCCGCAGACCTTGTCTGCGGCTTTTTTTGTAACAGTTCAGCCGTGCCCTGTTTATAGGCTTATGCGAAAGAAAATTTCACATAAGCCTATAAACAGGGCACGAGCGGAGCGCCAAATAACTCGTGAAAATTGAGCCGCCTAAGCGGCGCCGGATGCGGAGCAGACGCTTTGCGAGCTATTTGGCGCTCCGCTTGTGCAATCTGCACGGCTGTACTGTTACAATATTTTGCATCGCTCCTTCTGCAGGTTACACATTGCTTTTGGTGAGCTTGCCGTAACAGTTCAGCCGTGCTCTGCTGAGTAAGCTTATGTAAAAGCTAATTTTGCATAAGCCCACTCGTGCAAAAAGCATGGCTGAACTGTTACAGTTTGTCACCATTTTATTTCAAAGCTTCTTTTATGAGCTTGAAATTTTCTTTGTTTGATTTGTAAAGCTGGCGGAAAACAGGATAGAATTTTTTGTAAACCTCTGTATTTTCCGAAGGTGTTATTTCTCTCACGACTTCCACATTTCCGCCGTTTGCCGCTTCAAAGCTTTCTGCCGCTCCTGAGCCTACAAGGGCTATAAGTGCCGCACCGTAGGAAGGCCCTTCGGATATGTTCAAAACCTCCAGGGGCTTATTCAGTATATCGGAGCAGATTTGGCCCCAAAGCTTTGACTTTGCGCCGCCGCCTGTTATAAAAATTTCGTTAAGGTCTGTAAATTTAACAACCTCTTCATAGAGATCTCTTACTGCATAGCCTACCCCCTCCATAACGGAACGGATAATGTTTCCCTTTTCACAGCCGCCGAAGATGCCTACAAAAGCACCCTTGGCGTCGGGGTCGTTGTGGGGTGAGCGTTCGCCGAAAAGATAAGGCAGGAAAACAAGGCCGCCGCTTCCTGCAGGGGCTTTTTCAGCAAGAACGTTTAATTCATCGAAGGATGTATTTTCAAAAAATGTTCTCTTTGTCCAGTTGAGAGCCTCTCCGGCGCAGAGCATACAACCCATAGCATAGCGGCTGTTTGGGGCGGAGTAGTTGAAAAGGTGAACGCCGCCTGTTACCTCTGATTTTATTTCGCCTACATATCCTATAACCGTGCCGCTTGTGCCTATGCTTATAACGCCCTGGCCTTCCTTTACAACGCCGTTTCCTATTGCGGCACAGCTGTTGTCGGCGCCGCCGGCTATGGCGAGACAGCCCTTTTCAAAGCCCAGCTCGTCACAAAACTCAGCCTTAATCTCACCTACAACACCGGCAGAGGGAATAACCTCGGGAAGAATTCTGGGTGATACTCCTGTTTTTCCGCAGAGTTCTCCCGACCAGCGGCAGTTTTTAACATCGAAGAGAAGAGTTCCGGCTGCGTCGGATTCGTCTGTTTTGATATTTCCCGTAAGCATAAAGTTTATGTAATCCTTAGGCATTATAACCTTGTTTACCCTTGCATAGTTTTCGGGCTCGTTTTCTCTGAGCCACAAAATCTTAGGCAGAGTAAAGCCCTCAAGGGCTAAGTTGCAGGTCATATCCAAAAGCGATTTAACTCCCCCGGCGGCTTCAACGATTTCCTTCGTCTGAGCCGTTGTTCTTGTGTCGTTCCACAAAATAGCCGGACGTATAACCTCGTTATTGCTGTCTAAAAATACAGATGAATGCATCTGGCCGGAAACGGCTGTTGCCGTTACATTTCCCTTTGCTTCGGGGTTTTTCTCCATAAGGTCTTTAAGGGCCTTAAAAGTGTTTTCCCACCAAGCAGCAGGCTTCTGTTCAACTCTTCCCCCTGAGTAAAAATCAGGGGTATAGCTTACCTGGGCAGAGGAAATAATTTCTCCCCCGTGGCTTACAAGAAGCGTTTTAACGCCGCTTGTGCCCAAATCTATACCTATTACATACTTCATAATCTGTCCTCCCTTTTTATGCCTGTTCCGCAGGAACAAGATCTTCTATAGCCCTGAGCTCCTGGGCTATTATGTTCTTTTGTGTTATAACGCATACCATATTTTGAGTGTTAACCCCCACAAAACTGCCTATAAATGTTTTATTGTTTGAAAGTGTTATTTTTACCCACATACCTCTTTTAAAGGTTGTCCCTCTGTATTCGATAACCTCTATGGGGAAAAGCTTGTGACATCTTTCTATTACATCTCTGGCCTCGAAAAGCTTCGCCGTCATTGCAGGCAGAGCCTTTATCATTCTGCGAAGCCTTATAAAGCTCATAATTACCCATGTAAGCATAAGGGAAACAAGGGCGCTCAAAATTACATCCTTAATGTTAAACACGAACATATATCTTCCTATGTTTAATACATATCCGTTCACTTTGCTTCACCTCCGCAGAGCCATGAATCCATAAAGTGCTTCGCTGTTCTTCCCGAGCGGCCCCCTGCCGAAAGCTCATAGGCATTGGCTGCCATTATAAGCCTGTCGTCGGCTTCTATGCCCTTTTCTGCGGCGATTCCCTTTACAATTTCTATATATTCCTTGGGGCTGGGTCTTAAGAAGGTAAGCTTAAGGCCGAATCTGTCTGAAAGCGAAACCTTTTCGTTAAGCTGATCCATAGTGTGAATTTCGCCCCTTTGTGACATATCTCCCCTGTCTTCCCACTTTTCGGCAATAATATGTCTGCGGTTTGATGTAACATAGAAAATAACGTTTGAGGGCTTTGCTTCGGCGCTTCCCTCCAAAACGCTTTTAAGATATTTATATGAAGAGTCGTCGGCTTCAAATGACAAGTCATCTATAAAAATTATGAACTTAAAGCCCCTTTCCGAAAGCTTAGGCATAAGCTCGGGAAGGAAATGAAGCTTGTCTTTCGAAACCTCTATAAGCC
>JAJQCI010000225.1:9348-11396 GCA_021202835.1 Clostridiales bacterium
CCCCTGTCCATATACATATTTATAAGAGCCTTGACAGAGGATGATTTTCCCGTGCCTCTTGCCCCTGTAAGAAGGGCGTTTCTTGCCGGCTTTCCCTCCATAAAGGCAAGTGTGTTTGCCTTAAGCTCGTCAAACTGATATTTGTAGCAGAAAAGGCTTTCAAATGTAATGGGGTCAAAGCCCTTAACGGGCACAACACTGCCCTCACGGTTAAGCCTGAAGCCCTTATAGAGAGCCAGCTCGCCGCAGCCCCTGTTTTTATAAAATTCCGCAAGGCGGCAGGTTAAATCCTCCGCACCCGTGAAGCCCAAAAAATCCTCGGTTATATCATTTTCACAGGGTATTAAGGGCTCATAGCTTTTGAAAATTTCTATTTCCTCATATTTTTTATATTCCTCCAAAAGAGCCTCTGTTTCTCTGCAGGCAAGCCTGTAAAGCCCCGAGTCTTTTCTCATAAGCCCTCTTTCACAGCTTAATGAAAATATATTTTCGGAGGTTATAAGATTATAAATTAAATATTTTAAGGCGATATCCCCTCCGAAGCCGTTTTTTTCGGCGAATTCGGCAAGGTTTACCTCGTTAAAGCCTTTCAGGTTATAAATATACACCTTTGTTTCCTCCCGTTAAACATTAAATCTGAAAAGAACAACGTCGCCGTCTTTAAAGACATAGTCCTTTCCTTCGCTTCTGTAGACTCCGGCTTCCTTTGCGGCGGCGATTGAACCCAGCCTTACAAGGTCATCATATGTAACAACCTCCGCACGTATAAAGCCCTTTTCGAAGTCGGAGTGAATCTTTCCTGCGGCCTGGGGAGCCTTTGTGCCCTCGGCTATTGTCCATGCACGGCACTCCTTTTCACCGGCTGTAAGGTAGCTTATAAGGCCCAAAAGCTTATAGCTTGCTGAAATAAGCCTGTCAAGGCCGCTTTCCTTAAGGCCCAGCTCTTCTAAAAATTCGGCCTTTTCCTCGGGGTCAAGCCCTGCGATTTCTTCTTCGATTTTGGCGCAGATGACAAAAACACCGTCGCCGTTTTCAGCCGCATGAGCCTTAACCGCCTTTGTATATTCATTTTCGCCGCCATCGGCCAAACAGTCTTCGTCTACGTTTGCCGCATATAAAACAGGCTTAAGAGTCAGAAGGTTAAGCCCTGCGGCAATCTCGGCCTCTTCCTCGTCTGAAAAATCAAGCTTTCGGGGAGATGTTCCCTCTTCCAAAGCGTCCTTTATTTTTGTAAGAACCTCGGCTTCTTTTTTAAGGGCCTTGTCTGACATTGACTGTTTAATAACCTTCGAAAGCCTTCTTTCAACGATTTCAAGGTCTGAAAGCATAAGCTCTGTGTCAATTGTTTCTATGTCGGCTATGGGGTCAACCTTTGCCTCAACGTGAACTATGTTTGTGTCTTCAAAACACCTTACAACATGAACAACGGCGTCAACCTCACGTATATGTGAAAGGAATTTATTTCCTAAGCCCTCCCCCTTTGAAGCCCCCTTAACAAGCCCGGCAATATCCACAAATTCTATTACCGCAGGAGTTATTTTCTTTGTTTTATACATTTCTCCCAAAACATCAAGTCTTTTATCGGGAACGGGAACAACCCCCACATTGGGGTCGATTGTGCAGAAGGGATAATTTGCCGCTTCTGCGCCGCCTCCTGCCAAAGAATTAAAAAGGGTGCTTTTGCCTACGTTGGGAAGTCCCACAATACCTAATTTCATATTTTTTTATCTGTCCTTTCAGGTTCTTTAATTAAATTGTAAAGCGAAAGCGGCATTAAAATTAATGCCGCTTTATATAGGCTTTTAAACAAGCAGTTATGAATTCTTTCCGGCAATAAAGCCCATAAGCAGGCCGTTAATGAAAACTGCCCCTACAGCGGCACACATAACCGCAACAACCTTTGATTTATCCTTCTTGCGAATTACCACACAGTTTTTCTTGGGGTTTTCTTTAGCCTCTTTAGCCTTGTTTCTGTAATGCACTCTTGCGCTTGCCATTATAAATGCCTCCTTTTATTTTTAATACATTATTACATTATAATTTACACC
>JAJQCI010000227.1 GCA_021202835.1 Clostridiales bacterium
GATTATATACCTCGCTGCCGAACCAAGCATAATTGCAAATATAGTTGCTGTACATCAAATCATTCGTAATAATAACCTTATCTGTGAAAGCTGACGAAACAGCACCCGTACCGGCAAAAATATCTGCTATTGAATTTATATCTTGACATTCCTTCTTCACAACATCTGTTATAAATGGCAGCAGCTTATATTTATTGCCTAAATACCGTCTATTGTTTATATATGAGGTTTTATATTCGTTTTTCTGTATTGCCATACTTGTGTTCACTATAATCACCTCTGTGTCTTAATATAATTTCATAATTGTGATTTATGCTGAAAATAATAGTTAAACTATAGGATTCAAGACTGCCAATTCTTTATTATAAATAAAGTTGGCAGCCTTGCAATCTTGCATATTTCGACAATCGCCTTTTCTTTTTTTGCCCGAAGTTTTTTGTTTGGTCGGGTTAGAAAGATTGATTTTTGGGCTTTCTTAAGATTGAGTTTTTGAAGCCGTATTGTCATTTTATTGTCAGCGGCTTTGGAAAAAGGCTCGAAAACCGCTTAAAAGTCGGCTTTTTTAGAAGTGGGGTATTATTCCCACTCGATAGTTGAGGGGGGTTTGGTGGTGATGTCGTAGACTATGCGGTTGACGGAGGTGACTTCATTTACGATGCGGTTGGAGATTTGGGCCAGGGTGTCGTAGGGGATGCGAGCGAAGTCGGCGGTCATGAAGTCGGTGGTGGTGACGGCACGAAGGGCCAGGGTGTAGTCGTAGGTGCGGAAGTCGCCCATTACGCCTACGGAGCGCATGGAGGTCAGGACGGCGAAATACTGGCTGATTTCGGTGTCGAGGCCGGCTTTTGCGATTTCCTCACGGAAGATGGCGTCGGCGTCCTGAAGGATTTTGACTTTTTCCTCGGTTATTTCGCCTATTATTCTTATGGCAAGGCCGGGGCCGGGGAATGGCTGGCGGTTTACGAGGTAATCGGGAAGGTTAAGCTCACGGCCAAGGCGGCGAACCTCGTCTTTGAAGAGGAGGCGGAGGGGCTCGATTATTTCCTTGAAGTCAACATAATCTGGCAGACCGCCTACGTTGTGGTGAGACTTTATTACGGCGGCGTCGCCGGAGCCGGATTCTATCACGTCGGGGTAGATTGTGCCCTGGGCGAAGTAGTCCACCTTGCCTATTTTTTTGGCTTCCTCTTCGAATACCCTTATGAATTCCTCGCCTATTATTTTGCGCTTTGTTTCGGGGTCGGTTACGCCTGAAAGCTTGTTTAAGAAGCGTTCGCCGGCGTTTACTCTTATGAAGTTAAGCTCTCTGCCGGCGAAAGCGGCCTCGACCTCGTCGCCTTCGTCCTTGCGCATTAAGCCGTGGTCAACGAAAATACAGGTCAGCTTGTTTCCCACTGCCTTTGAGAGAAGGGCGGCAAGAACCGAACTGTCAACGCCGCCTGAGAGGGCCAGAAGGACCCTGCCGTCGCCTACCTTTTCACGCACGTTATTTACGGCTGTATTTATGTAGTTTTTCATGCTCCAGTCGCCGCTTACGCCGCAGACCTGATAGAGGAAATTTTTAAGAATGTTCTGTCCATATTCCGTGTGGGAAACCTCGGGGTGAAACTGTACGGCATAAAGGGCCTTGTCGGGGTTTTCCATAGCTGCCACGGGGCAGGTTTCGGAAGAAGCGGTTATTTTAAAGCCGGCCGGAACATTTTCTATTCTGTCAGTGTGGCTCATCCATGTTATGCTTTTTTCCGGCATATCTTTAAACAAGGGGCTTGAAATGTCGAAAGAAGTTTCTGTCTTGCCGTATTCGCTTTTTTCGGCAGGCTTTACCTCTCCGCCTAAGACGTGAGCCATAAGCTGGCTTCCGTAGCATATGCCCAGAACGGGTATGCCCAGGGAAAAGATTTCCGGCGAGATAGTGGGGGAGGTTTCCAAATAAACGCTGTTGGGGCCGCCTGTAAAGATTATGCCCACAGGGTTTAGCTTCTTTATTTCTTCAATGGGGGTTTTGTAGGACTTGACTTCGCAGTATACGTTTAAATCTCTTACACGTCTGGCTATAAGCTGGTTATACTGGCCGCCGAAGTCAAGAACCACAACATATTCGTGTTTCATAACTTATCCTCCGTTTTCTTTAGTTTGAAAAATTTTGTCGGGACAGTGCTTTGTCTCAAAGCTTCCAAAAGATTGTCGTTGGGTTCGATTACAAACCTTGCTTTTTTGCCTTTATATGAAGCGGCAAAAACATATGTATTGTCGTTTACCAAGCCGCCGGAAAAGTCTTTGAGCTTGTAGTTTTTATAGAAATCCAAATTTTCCTTATCGGTAAAGTGGGCGATAATCTCAAACTCCTGAACGCTGCCCGTGAAAACTCTGCGGCGTCTTGATTTGTTGTAAATAACGTCTATATCAAGGTCACCGTCAACAAAGGTATATTCATATTCTTTATTGAGGAAAAAATTCATAAGCAGAGCCGCACAGGCAACCGTCAAAACCTCCATAAATATTATTGCCAAAATGTTCGGCAGACAAAGCCATATAAAGACAAAAACCGCTGTAACAATAAGATAAATATACCTTCTTTTTCTGTCTTCCTTTGTGGGGCTGTGGTCAATAAGCTGTTCAATAATTACATTATCCACTTAACTCCCTCCTTACTCGGAAATTCTTTCGTCTTCAAAGACTTCCTTTTCTTCAGGGGTAAGCTTCTTTTTTGACTTTCCGAAATTCAGTTTGTCGAGAATGCCGGGGGCCATATCTATAAGCTTGTTTATGCTGTTTTCATTTTTAACGTTTACAAGCTGGATACCGTCGTTTTTAATGACAATAACCGCCGCAGGGCTTATTTTTGCGCCTAAGCCGCCGCCGCAGACCTCACCCTTGTTTTTTTCGCCTGTTTTGTCGGAGGCTCCTGCGCCTACACCGAAGGAAACATCTACAAGGGGAATAACCGTTATTTCTCCCAAAACCATAGCGTCGCCGACGACCGTCTTTGAAGAAACAAAGCCGTCCATTTTTGTAAAAAGTGCGTCAAGACTTGTACTGATATTACTCATTTTTTACCTCCTTGGAATAATATTTTTCTGACATTCTTGTTCAGTATAAATTTAACTGCGGGAATAATTATATTAAGCAGATTTCCTCTGCCTTCTATGTCTGCGGCGGCCTCAAAAACCGCCTTTGAGAAGTCGGGCTCTGTGTTTATGCCCTTTATAAGGGCTATAGACGTGGCATAAAGAAGCCCCAAAACCTTACCTGTAAGCGAAGGGTCGCCGAAGCCGAAGCGAACATTGATTTCGAATGTTTTAAATTTCAGCTTGTTTATAATATATTTAATATTATTTACAAAACAGTTTATAATATCCGACTTATTTTCATAAGACATTATTCGGTCAAATCTTTCTTTATATAAGGAAAAACTGCTTTGAGACTTTTCCTCGGGGTTTGACTTTTCTTTAGTTTCGGTTTTTTTATTGTGTTTGGGCTTTTTCGGAGACTTGTCTGCTTTCTTTTTGATTTTGATTTTGGATTCGGAAACAGGCGAAGGCTTTTCGTGAGAATCACCTGTTTGACGAGAAGTTTCGGCTGCAGGCTCTTTGGGGGTTTCGGCCTTTTTATTTTTTTGATTTTCAATAAGCTTTTTAAAGGGATAGCTTAGGTCTGTTTTAAGCTTATCGTTATTATATTCGGCGTTAAACCTTATAAAAAGCCATTTAAAAGACAGAAAGCCCTGCCGCCTGTCATGAAAACCTCCCTTGATTTTAAAATAAAAGGGGGCAAACAGCAGCGTAAAAATAATAAGCACTGCCGCCGCAAGTATGAAAATCAGTATAAAACATAAAATATTAATTAAAACCGAAAAAATCATAGCTTTCCCCTCAAATCACAAGCTTTTCTTTAAGCCCTCCAAATTTCCGTGTTTGTTATAGTAGCTTGCTATAATTTCCTTAACAAGAAGCATACCGTTTTTCTTGCCTCCGGCAAGGCCCAAAACCTTAAAGTTCTTTTTTGCATAGTAGTCTTTAAAAATTTCGGAAACCTCCAAAAGCTCGAAAAGATTTTGATTTTGTGCCTTGCAGAGCAGAAAAACATTAAAAACATCTGCTCCGCCTTTTATCATTTCAACAACCTCTTCACCGTCGTCAAGCCCTTTAAAAATAAGATTTTCGGCAAAAACCACTGAAATCACCCGAACCTTACATAGTCAAAGTCGGCATATCCGCCTTCTTTTCCGGCTCTGTTCATACAGAAAAGACCGCAGCGTCCTCCTACCCAGCTTTTCTTTGAAACCTTATATTCAACCTCTGAGCCGAACTGTTCAAAGTACTTTCCGTCGGTTGAATAAGAGAAGCTTATAAAAGCGCCCAGGCCGCTGTATTCTTTCGGGGGATTATAAAAATCCTTAAGGCCGAAGAACATCTTTTTATATTTGTATGTCATTGTTATTCTAAGATATATTTCGGAAACATTTTCAATTTCCTTTCTTTCGGCTATATCCTCAGGTTTTTTATTGCCGTCGTAGAAATAATTTGCCTGAACAAGGCTTAAGCTTCCGCCGTTGTTTTCGACTCTTATGGCAAAGAAGCTGCCCCCTGTTATGCATATGCCGGCGGCGTCGCCGTCTTTAAGGCTTAAGCTTACCTTTGTGTCCATTGTAAAGTTGGGCGCCTGCATAAGCTGTGAGAGAAGATTCGGAGCATCGGTTAGAAGGCCTTCACCCTTAGCCGGTACACTGAAAAGACGGAGAGTTTCATTATTTATTTCATAAAATGCCTTGTCGGCGTGAGCCTGCCACTGCCACTGTAAGCCCAGTTTGTTGTCTTTAAAGTCGTCGCTTGTTACGGGAGTTAAAATCTCGTCGCCGGCCACAGGCTTTTTATAGGTTTCAACCGGTTCGCCTATGCCGTCGCCGTCAACGTCAATGCCCATTTCTATCCAGTTGTCCTCAGTCCATCTTGCAGGCTCAAGGTAGGTCATTCTGCCGTAGCCGTCGCAGTCACGGAAGTGAAGGAACCAGCTTTCGCCGTTCTCCATGTCTATAAGGGCGCCCTGGTGAGGGCCGTTTATAAGCGTTTCGCCCTGATGAAGAACTATTTTGTGTTCATAAGGGCCGTAAATGTTTTTGCTTCTTAAAACAACCTGCCAGCCGGGCTTAACCCCTCCGGCGGGAGAGAAGATATAATAATATCCGTTTCTCTTATACATCTTGGGGCCTTCTATTGTGGGGTTTTGAACTCTTCCGTCATAAATTCTTACGCCCTCGTCGAGAAGCTTTGTTCCGTCGGGGGACATTTTATGTAAAAACAGCTGGCTCTTTATGCCGCTGCGGCTTCTTGCAACTCCTCTTACTATATAGGCCTGACCGTCGTCGTCCCAGAAAGGACAGGGGTCAATCCAGCCTTTGGCCTCCTTCTGAAGAATAACATCATCCCACTTTCCGAAGGGATCCTTTGTTTTGACTACAAAAAGCCCTTCGTCGGGAGCGGAAAAGGTTATGTAAAACGTGCCGTCGTGGAAGCGTATAGCCGGGGCCCAGACGCCCTTGCCGTGCTGAGGGATGTCATAATCTTTAAAGGGCAGTCTTTCTGCGGCATAGCTGACCAGCCTCCAGTTTACCAAATCCTTTGAGTGAAGTATGGGAAGCCCCGGAAAATATGTGAATGAAGACGCCGTCATAAAGAAATCGTCTCCGACTCTTATGGCGTCGGGGTCGGAATAATCTGCAAACAAAACAGGGTTTTTGTAGCTGCCGTTCCCCAAATCGCTTGTCCATTTGCCCTTGCAGTTTTCAAACATAATTATTTTTCTCCTTTGTGTGTTTTTATTTTCTGTAATTGTCGGATTCATGGGTTTTGTCTCGGCTCATAAGGGTTATAACCGCCTGCTTGGGGTCTTCCCCTTCGAAAAGAACCCTGTGAATTTCCGTTGTAATGGGCATTTCTACGTTGTATTTCTTTGAAAGCTTATAGGCGGCCTCCGCCGTGTTTACACCCTCAACAACCATATGAACCTCGTCGAGGGTTTCCTTTAAGCTTTTGCCTTGGCCTATAAGAATGCCGGCACGCCTGTTTCTGGAGTGCATGCTCGTACAGGTAACAATAAGGTCGCCTACGCCTGTAAGGCCGTAAAAGGTTTCTCTGTCGGCCCCCATTTTAACCCCCAGCCTTGTTATTTCCGCAAGGCCTCTCGTCATAAGAGCCGCTTTGGTGTTGTCGCCGAAGCCTATTCCGTCGCAGACCCCTGCTGCAAGGGCAATAAGGTTTTTAAGAGCCGCCCCTATTTCAACACCTATAATATCATTGTTTATATAAATTCTGAAGCACTTGTTTATGAATGTGTCCTGAACGATTTTTGCCGTTTCAATGTCTTTTGACACAGCCGCACAGGCAGTGGGAATTTCCCTGCCTACCTCTTCGGCATGGCTGGGCCCGGAAAGAACAGCCACTCTGCATTGGGGAATTTCTTCCTCTATTACCTCCGAGAGTCTTTTGAGAGAGCTTTCCTCAAGACCTTTAGCCACATTTACAACAATGGTCCCTTCGGCAATGTTGGGAGAAAAAATTTTTGCGTTGTCTCTTACAAATTTTGAGGGTACAGCAAAAACAACCATTTCTGCATCCTTCACACAGCCTGTGTCGGTGGTTATTTTTATATTTTCGGGAATTTTGACCCCCGGCAGAAATTCCTTGTTTTCTTTGTCACGCTTTAAATTTTCAGCTTCTCTTTCGAGAAAAGACCAAAGCGTAACATCGCAGCCGTTTTTTGAAAGCGTACAGGCGAGGGCCGTGCCCCAGCTGCCCGAGCCTATAACGGTAATTTTTTTCATAGGTTTCACCCCTTCTTAACGGAGAACTTGTTTTCTTCTCCGTGTATAAGTCTTATAATGTTGTCCTTATGCTTATAAAAGGCAACAACAGCCGCTATAACCATAAGGAAAATATATTCTTCGCCGTATTCTCCCGTGAAAATCATAAGCAGGGGATAAACTGCGACCATAACAAGGGAAGCAAGGGAAACATAGTGTTTAAGCTTAAAAACAATAAAGCCTATAACATATGTAATAAGGGCAAAAAGAGGGTTTATGCAGAGCATAAGCGCCAGTGAACAGGCTATGCCCTTTCCGCCGTGAAAATTCATATAAAAGGGGAAGATATGGCCCAGAATACAGCCTACCGCCGCATACATTGAATATACCCCTTCTCCGAAAATAAGCCTTGCCAGAAAATAGGCAATGACAAGCTTTAAGAAGTCGCCGATGAACACGGCGATTCCCGCTTTTTTGCCCATAACTCTGAAGGCGTTTGTTGTGCCCGAGTTTCCGCTGCCCTGTTCTCTGATGTCAATATGGTTAAAAACCTTTCCTATTATATAGGCTGTTTGAAAAAGCCCTATAACATAGCCCAAAGCCAAACAAATTACTTTTTCCATAATCAGTCCCTTTCGTTCCTGTTTCTCGCTATAAAGTGTATAGGTGTGCCCACAAAGCCGAAAGCGTCTCTCAGCTGGTTTTCAATATAACGCTTATATGAAAAATGGAGAAGCTCCGTATTGTTGACGAAAATAACAAATGTAGGGGGCTTTACCGAAACCTGGGTCATATAATAAATTTTGAGCTGTCTGCCTTTTTCGGCCGGAGGCTGGTTTATAGCCAAAGCTTCGGCTAAAACATCATTTAGAATGCCTGTTTGAATACGTCTTGCGCTGCTGTCATAAACACTGTCTATAAGGTCGAAAAGCTTTCCCACTCTCTGGCCGGTAAGGGCGGAGATGAAAATTTTGGGGGCATACTGCATATATTTAAGCTCAAGGTCAATATCCTTTGTGAACTTGTTTATAGTTTTGCCGTCCTTTTCGATGGAGTCCCACTTGTTTACGGCGATTATGCAGGCCTTTCCTGCCTCGTGGGCTATGCCGGCGATTTTAGTGTCCTGATCGGTAACGCCCTCGTTGGCGTCAATCAGAATTATGCATACGTCGCATCTTTCAACAGCCGCCACGGCACGTATAATACTGTAGCGCTCTATATTTTCCTTTATTTTGCTTTTGCGCCTTATTCCGGCGGTGTCTATGAAAATGTATTTTCTGCCGTTTTTTTCATAGGATGTGTCTATGGCGTCTCTGGTGGTTCCGGCTATGTCGCTTACTATGACTCTTTCTTCACCCAGAATTTTATTTATAAGAGAGGATTTTCCTGCGTTGGGCTTGCCTACAACGGCAACCTTGACAACGTCCTCCTCTTCGGCTTCACCGTCGTCTTTAAAATGGGAACAGACCTCGTCAAGAAGATCTCCCAAGCCCATAGGCTGGCTTGCGGAAACGCCGAAGGGCTCGCCTAAGCCCAGCTCATAGAATTCATAGACGTCCATACTGAATTTTCTCAGGTCGTCAACCTTGTTTACAGCAAGAACAACAGGCTTTTTTGCCTTTCTTAAAATATTGGCCACCTGAAAGTCGGCGTCTGTCACCCCTGTTCTTACGTCTGTAACGAAAATAATTACGTCCGCAAGGTCAATGGCAATCTGAGCCTGTTCATACATTCTTTTAAGCATAAAGTCGTCACTTTCGGGCTCAAGGCCTCCTGTGTCTATCATTGTAAATTTATATTTAAGCCATTCTCCCTCGGCATAAATTCTGTCTCTTGTAACGCCGGGAGTGTCTTCTACTATTGAAATTCTCTCTCCGGCTATTCTGTTAAACAGCGTCGACTTTCCCACGTTGGGTCTGCCGACTATAGCAACTATTGGCTTCGCCATATTTTTTTACCTCCGTAATTCCATAAAGGCCGCAAGACTGCCTCTTAAATCTCCCATAACTCTGTGGGAATAAAACAAATCACTGTGACATTTGGTACAAAGCCCTGCGGTTTCTGTATTTTCGGGCCTGATTCCGGCCCGAATGAGTATTTCTCTGTTCATGCCCTCCAAATCCAGAAGATATTTTCCTTTTTCATTGTCGGGCTTAAAATATTTATTCCAAAAATCAAACTTTTCCTCAAAGGCATTTTTTACAACATTGTCAACCTGATAACAGCAGCCCCCTATGCAGGGGCCTATGCCGCAGAGAATATTTTTTCTTTCACAGCCGTAGTCTTTAACCATTTTTTCAACTGTCTTCGCCCCTATTGAAAGAGCCGTGCCCCTCCAGCCGGAATGTGTAAGGGCTATAACCCTATTTACCGGGTCTAAAAAATAAAGGGGAGTACAGTCGGCGTGAAATGTCACCAAAACAATTTCGGGAATATTTGTAACAAGCCCGTCTTTGTCTTGAATTTCTCTTTCCTTAAAAAGGCCCTTTCCCCTGTCGGAGAGCTTTACGTCGTAAATTTCGTCCTTATGGGTCTGATGTGAAAAAACCGTGTTTCTGTAATCGGAGCCTATAGCGGAGCAGATTCTTCTGTAATTTTCAACAACGTTTTCTCTTTTGTCGTGTTTGAAGCGTAAATTAAGAGAAGAAAGGCCCCCTTCGGAAACACCGCCTATTCTGGTTGAAAAGCAGTGGTTTACAAGCCCCGTATTTTCAAAGCTTTCGAAAACAAAATATATTAAGCCGTCTTTTTCAATTTTTTTCATATAGTCACCTAAGCATAAAAGCCCCTTCGAAGTGGTTTATTTCCCCCTCTGTTACGTCTATAACGTCAAACCTCATATCCCTGTCCCAGCTTAAATCATTGTCGGCCAAATAGATCTTGGCCGTATTGCAGATTTTTTTCTGTTTGGTTTTTGTAACAGCCTGAGAACCCGGGCCGTAAAGGTCCATCGTTCTGTATTTTACCTCGACAAAAACAAGAACATCGTCCTTTTCGGCGATAATATCGATTTCTCCGCCCCGTTTAAAATAATTTCTCTCTAAAATTTTATAGCCCTTTGAGGTCAAATAGCGGCTTGCGGCTTCCTCCGCCGTATTTCCCCACTGTTTTTTTTGTAAGCATCACAAAAACCCCTTTGTAAAGCTTCGCCTGTGAATTGGGCATAAGCCCTTTTCCTTTATTGCCCTTATGTGTTCGGCGGAGCCGTAGCCCTTGTTTCTTTCAAAGCCGTAGCCCGGATATTTTTCGGCCTCTTTAACCATAAGCCTGTCTCTTGTTACCTTTGCGATTATGCTTGCTGCGGCTATGGATATGCTTTGGGAATCTCCCTTTATAATGCCCTTTTGGGGAATGGCCAGCCCGGGAATCGTCAACGCATCTACAAGAACGAAGTCGGGCTTTACTTCAAGACCTGTTACGGCGTTTTTCATAGCCCTGAGGGTGGCTTGTAAAATGTTTATGCCGTCAATAACATCGTGACTCTCCATAGCTACGGAAACAGCCTCGGCGTTTTCAATAATAAGGCCGTAAAGCTCTCCACGCCGCTTTTCGGAAAGCTTTTTTGAATCATTTATATAGGGAATAAAACAGCCCTTCTTTAAAATAACCGCCGCCGTAACAACAGGCCCGGCCAAAGGCCCCCGGCCCACTTCGTCAACGCCGCAGATATAATTATTTCCCTCGGAAAAAAGCTCCTCTTCATAAGCCCAAAGCCCCTTAACTCTTTCGGTTTCGTCAAGATATTTGTTATATCTTTTTAAAGCTGCCAAAACAGCCTTTTTAACCGAGCTTCTTTCGTCGTCTTCAAACTCCGAAACGGCCTCGAAAATATCTTCGGGAGAGGTGTTTTTTAATATTTCTTCAATTTCCTTTACCGGTTTGCGCATAATATCCCCCATTTTGAATAATCAACCTAATTATACACCATTTCGAATAAAATTAAAAGCCCTTATTTTAAAAAACTAAAAATAGTGAATTTGTTTTGTTTTTCTTGACAATGCTCCGATTACTTGCTAATATTTTAAGTATGGAGAGTGTTATATGA
>JAJQCI010000044.1:0-681 GCA_021202835.1 Clostridiales bacterium
ACTAAACTTTGCGTAATGTTTTTGGTTATTTTGCACATTGCGTAATGCTTGAATTTGTGCTATAATATTTGTAAGGTGGAAAAGGGCTGTTTATAATAAGCCTCTCCCCCCTTGTAAATAAATTTTTGAAATGGAGGTTTAAACAATGGCTGATACTGAAAAAAAATTTGACAAGGTTAAATATAATAATGAGTTCATAGCAAAAGCCTATGACAGAATAAATTTAACTGTCCCAAAAGGCAATAAAGAGATTATAAAAGCCCACGCCGACAGCCGGGGTGAAAGTGTAAACGCCTTTCTTAATCGGGCAATCAGTGAAACAATGGAGAGGGATAACCATTAACAGGCTTTAACATCTCCCGATTCTCCGGCGGTCTTTCCCTTGTCTGCGGTTGTTCTCCAAACGCCGTAAAAACACCCCTGCGGCTTCGGTGTGATGTTTTAGCCTTTTAGACGAATAAAAATATAGTCTTTGAAATAAAAATGCTTTAAACGGCTTTTTGAGGCTTTAAAAGCCCTAATAACCATAACCGATATATTTATTTCTATCTCACGCCGATAATCTCACGCATAAGTTTAACAATCTCACGCTGTGAGATTCTGTGAGATTAGGTTATAATTCTTATAGGCTTGTTTGACTGTGTTTAATGCCGTTAGGCCTGGTAAAGCAAATAAAGAGTG
>JAJQCI010000044.1:691-10806 GCA_021202835.1 Clostridiales bacterium
CGTTAAGGGAATTGCAAAACGGCGGCAATTTTCAGTTTGACAGTGCAACAAAAGACCTTTTCAATGAGTTGTTCGAGAATTAATTGCAGTGTGACCGCTTTTAAAATGCCGCTGTAGACTTCATACAGCTTTATCACAGCGGTTTTTAGGCTTTTGACGTATAAATAATAGTCTTAAAATAAAAATCGCTTAAAACGGCTTTTAAAGGGCTTTAAGACCAAATGCAGAAAACAGATGTATTTCTGTTTCTATCTTACTCATATAATTTTTGTTGTGATTTTGTTATGGTTTAACTTGCTGAAAATTTATGTTTTCGCCGATAACAGCCCGAAAACCCCTTATTTGTGGGATTATTTAACTTGCTTGTAATTTGCTGTTTAGCTTTATTTAATAAAAAAGAACGTCCTAAAATATTGACATTCTGCGAATAGTGTGTTATTATAAAATCACAAAAGGGAATTACCATATCAGCGGTTATGCCCCTTAAAGTATTACGATATTAACAACCGCTAAACTTTGCGAGGGCTTAGGCGGTTGTTTTTATGATGTACAGAATAATTAGTACGAGGGTAAGGTATAATATAGCCTTCCAACTCATAAAAGCACCCCCTTTCAAAATTGAATTTTGGTCAAAACCTCCTTTCAATCTTGACGGTAGGGGCATAACCGCCGAAACGCAAATTGATAACGCCCTTTTGCTTGTAAATTATTATAACTTATGCAGTCCGATAAATCAACAATATTCTTGTTCCTTTGGCATATGATGTATATTATAAACCATATAGCCAAAAAGTTATAACACATTGTTTAAGCCTCTCCTAAAACCTTTAAGGGCTTCGGGAGAGGCTTACTTTTATGCCGTTATATTTTATATACCTGTTTAAGATAATCGGGCGGTAACGGCTTTGTTACTTTTCCGAAAGTAACGCAATATGACTTTCGACATTATCCAATAAGTGGGATAATATCAAAAGTCTATTGCGGTTTCGCTGCGCTCAACAATTTTCATCTTCCTTTTTTGGCAAATATATATTTACCTGTGCACTGTAGTTGTTTATATCTTCCGTAGGTTCACCGCTGCCAACGCTCGTTTTTTCCTCAATATCAGCCCGGTTAAGTCTTTCAAGTTCTATTGCAAACTTCATAAACTCTTTTATGTCCTTTGGTGTCATATCAAGAATAGACAAGGCTCTGAAAGCTTTAAGGGACTTGTCCTGCACCTCTACCGACATATCAATATGCCGCTTTATCATTTCTTTCCGCTCTTTGACAGCCTGAGCTTTTGCTTCTTTTTCAAGTTCATTGTCGTAAATTAAGACACGTTCTTCCCAGAAATATTTGTCTTTCCAGCGGTCGATTAAACTCCTACTTTTTTCCAACTCTTTTACTACTGCCGAAACAGTCCTTTTGTTGCCTAAATCCCGGTAAATTCCGAAAGCCTCATAAGCTTTTTCGCTTTCACCTTTTTGCCTCTCCCAGGGCTTATCTGTCCATTCCATTTACCCCCTCTCCTTACTGAGCTGTTTTTATGCTGTCAAGCATTTCCTTTTGCCGGCATATTGCTGAAAATCTGTTTTAATGTTGTTGAAAGCTGCCTTAATAAATCGTCTCCTGCTTCTTTGCATTTTTCTTTTATAATCTCTGCCATAGTTTCTGTATTTTCAGTACCGCTGCCGCTGCCGTTATACTCAATATTAACTTGCGGCATAGTCAAAGAAATATTCATACCTGTGTTTGTATCACCTGTAATTATGGGAATGTCACTTGTTTCTGTTTCGCTTTCACTGCCTATAATGCCTCCGTCGGCGTACGGAACAGCCCCTAAATAACGCCCTGCTTCAAGCCATAAATCAAGCCCTCTGTCGCTCTTTGAAGCGGAAAGAGGAATTATAGCCTCCGGTCCTGCTTCTGCTACAATTCCCATATGGGGTCTTGTCATTATACCGCCGTCGGCGTGGAATGTAGCTTTTCTTGACATTGCAAGGTCTATGCCGCTTGAAACTGAATCCGTCTGTAAAGCAGCTGCAACCGCTGAGGCTGTTTCCCTTGCGGCAGCTACTGCTATATCTTTGCCCTTATTAAGAGCTTGAATATAATTTGACATTGTGTTTTCTGCTGCTGTATATGCTTCGGTACTTTTATCAAGATTGTTTACAATGCCCTCCATATCTGAGCCGAATTGCTCCAATTGCTGAGTTAAACCGCTTTGCCAGTCTGCCATTTCTCCGGCTGTTTCTTCCTGTATTGCTTGAGCTTCCGAAAATTTTTGAGCCATTTCTTTTACGTATTGACCGCCTGTAGTTTGAACATCCTGTGCCATACTGTTTAAAAGCCCTGCAGCCTGTTCAGTTCCGCTTTGAGCGTATGCCATTAATTCATCATACTGGGTCTGCGTTATGCCTAAATCAGTTGCTGATATTCCCTTAAGTATTGCCACATTATCAGCATAATTAGTCCAATAAGCAATCTGACTGTCAAGAGCCGCTGTTGCAGCCTCTACGGTTGCGCTTGCGTCTGCCTGTGCTTGGTCAAACAATCCGAATTGCCCTTGAAAGCTCTCCAAAGCAGAATTATAAAATTCATCATAAGCAGCAGAGGCAGCTGCAAGCCCTGTTGTAAATTCGTCCGCTTTGCCTGTCAAACCCTCAAAACCTGTTATAACTGTATCGGCAGCGTCGCCGCCCTCTCTCAACACATCTATAAAGGCGTCGGTTTGTTCAGTGGTATAGCCTAATGTATCGCAATAGTCCCTAATTCCGTTTTCAAGCTCTGCAACCGCTTCCCGATTGCTGGTTTCGTCTGCTTCCATTTCCTGCATTTTAGCCTGAGCTTCATTCCATTCGGTATCGTTTTTTCTGCCTCCGGCAATACCAAAAGTAAATTCACTTGCAAGCATACCCCAATAATGATTTTGGTTATAGTTTTCGTCTATGTCCTTAAAATTAAATCTTGCGGCGGTTGCTTCTGCTATGCTTTCGTTAAGGGTTTCCCTTGCTTCTTGATATTTGCCTACAGCTCCGACAAGGGCGTCAGAGGCTGCTTCTCTTTTTGCGGTATTTGCTTCCTGTATAATCCGGGAATATATTTCTTGCTGAGAAAGATTCAGTTTGCCTGTTGTCCTGTCAAGCGTAAGATTTAAACCCGAATATGAACCGTTCAAAGTATCAACCATACTTTGCATAGACCGCAATTCCGTTGTTGTATGACTTGACTTTCCCGAAAGAGCCGCCAGTTGTGCAGCTACCGCTTTTGAACCGTATTCAAGCTGTTCAGTTGATGATATGGATTCATCATAGGTATTTCTTATATTTTCAACAGCCGTTTTCAATGCTTCGGCTTCACTTGTATAATCACCTATGGTTTTTTTACCGCTTTCAAAACTTGCCGAAAGTTCATCAATTTGTATTTTGAGTGCATAGGCTTCTTCGGTGTTTGCTTTTCCGCTGTCAGCCAGTTCATCATATTGTGCCTGTAAGTCTTTAAGTTCATTTTCCTGCCTCTGAGAGGAAACAGACAATTTTTCCGTTACATCTCTTGCTTCCTTTACCTTTTCGGAAAAATATGTAACAGCCGCTGCTACTCCGGATATTACCCCTGCCACTATAGCAAATGGGCCTAACGCAACATTTATAGCAACACCTAAAGCCGTTGTAACTGTCGTCGCAACTGTTGTCGCCGCTGTATATACTGCTTCGGCAGCCGCCGCCACCGCAAAAGCCGCCGCTGCACCGCCCATTATTCCGGTAAAGGTTAAAACCGCTCTGGTTGCAACCGGGTGTTCCTCTGCAAGATTCGTCAAAACCGTAAGGGCTTTATTCGCTCCATTATAAAAGCCTTCAAAGGCTCCCGACAAATTATCGCCTACGGCAATTTTTAAATTGTTGGCAGCATTAATCATATCTTCTTTAGCGTCTGCTACGGTATTGTCCATTTTTGAAAAAGCTGCTTCTGTTGCTCCGGCTGAATTTTGCATTGCCTTAAGGGTTTCGTTATATTCCTCTGAGCCTGCATTTAAAAGACTTAATGCTCCGACGCCTGCCTCTTGACTGCTCCAAAGTTCATTAAATTTTGTAGCATTATTATCCACGCTTTCACCCAATACTGCCAAAACATCACCGAGGGAATATCCGGCTTCTGACAACTGTGCAAAAGTCTGACCTGTTTGTTCTGAAAGTACAGCTGATACTGTACTTCCGCTGTCACCCAGTTCATTAAGCATACTCTTCAAATACGTGCTTGCTTCGGCTGTCGCTATACCGCCTTTTGTGAGTTCCGCATAGGCAGACATAAGATTGTCCATTTCCACATTATAGGCGGCTGCAACAGGGATAACACGACCTACGCTTTGCGCCAACTGGTCAACGGTTGTTTTACCTAAATTCTGCGTTGTAATAAGCATATTTGCTATATCTTCGGCGTTCTCTGCTGATTTTCCGTAAGCATTTATAGTTGTGGTAAGCACATCAACCGCCGTTGCCGCCTCTGTAAAACCGCCTATTGCTAATTTTGTAGCCGTTCCTGTAAACGAAACGGCATTTGCGGTGTCTATGCCTGCCGATATAGCTTGATATGAAGCCTCTGACAGGTCATTTACGCTTTCGCCTATTTCACCGGATAAGCCTGTTATTTCGGACTTTAAAGAGCTTAAATCAATGCTGCTTGTATCTGCAATGGTAGATAATTTTGCAAGGCTTACGCCGTATTCTTCTGAAAGCTCTGCACATTCCATCATTGCAGAGGCAATTTCAGTAAAAAGCTTTACTATTCCGGCGGCTGCCAGTGCAGAAGCTACGGAATTAACAGCGGAAACGGTTGAATTACCCCATTGATTTGATTCTCTTTCAGCCTGTGATGTAGCGTCTGTTAATTCTTTGGCGGCTTGGGTAGCCTGTTGTTCCGCTGATACAAGTTCTGCTTCTGCATTCTTAACCTGTGAAGCAGCCGTTTTTATTTCATTTAGGTTTTGAGCCTCTTCTTCCATTGTCTTTATATGATTTTCTTCGGCGGCTTTAACCTTAAGCGTTGCCCTCTCTATTTCTTCCTCGGTTGATTTCTTATTTTCTTTTACTTTGATAAGATTTTCTTCGGCTGTTTTAAGTTTAAGGGCGGCCTGTTCTGTTTTCTCCGAAAGCTCTTCACTTCTTTCCATAGCCGCAACATAATTTTCAGTAGCTTCAGCAGCATTTATATACGTATCTCCCAGCCTTGTTAAAGCCTCTTTTGCCTTGTTATTTGCTGTGGTATACCTCTCCACTGTTTCGGATGATAAATTTTCTGTATTCAGTCTTTCCATTGTATCAGAACAGCTTGAAATAGTTTCCCTTAACTGGTTAAAGCTGTCTCTGCCTGTATTCATAATAGGCCCCAATCTTTCAAGAGCTGTTATGGCTGATTCTATTTGCTGCATATCGCCTATTGTAAGCTCTTTCCCCGACAGCTTGTTCAATTGTGCTTCGGTTCTTTCAACAGCTTTTCCGAAAGCGTCCAACGTTTTTGTCGCTCTTTCCGTTCCGCCGCTTGTTAAGTCATTCACTTCAATAGGTATCTCTATTTTAAAAACTTCATTAGCCATTATTTTGCCTCCTTTCCTTGCGGATATTGTAACACCATTTGTTTTACGCTGTCAACAGGTGTTGTTCAGACAATAGGCGGTCTTTATATTGTTCCAAATAATTTTTGCGGTCTTTATAATCGGGAAAGAGCCTTAAAAATGTTATATCGGCTCTTTGCAGTTCATTCAGCAAATATAATTGTGATTCGGTCAAATATGGACGTATTGTTTCCCCTTTCGGAATTTTGTTTAATTCCCTAAATTCCTTTGCCGTCATACCTAAAGCAATTTTATTTACAAGGTTACATTCGTTGGAATAGTGGTAGGGCTGCGGATTTTCGTGTAAAAGTTTTATGTTATCCGTAAGCAGCGGAAAATCTGACTTTGCCTCTGATAATGCTTTTATATGATTTTCCATTTCGTTAAACCGTTTTATATACAATTCTTTGAACCTGTTAGCCTTTGCCCCGGTATAGCCCATAACAAGCATTGTAAAACCGTCTCTTGTTATTGCATACGCTTTTTGTTTTCTGTTCCAACTGTCAACATATGAGGTCGGCTCAAAATTGAGCCGATTAAATTCTTCACTTAATCCGGATTTGGGGTCAATAAGGCTTTCAATATCCCTTAAAACGTTTTTGTGTTCCTTTTCAAAAAACTTAGCCACAAACAGGCTGTCGGCTCTTGCAGTTTCTTTTCCGTCCGCAAATACGCCGTATTCGTCTTTTTTTATTAATTCTTTCATTGCTTTTATTTTCCTTTCCCGGTAAACCCGATTTTTAAGGCTTAATTAATAAAAGAATATGGGAGAGGCTTAAACTTCTCCCTGCAAATCTTAAATCTTTTATTTTGTCTGTGTTCCGTCAATGCCAAACAACAGGGCCGCAAATTCCTCTGTTGCAGCTGCCAAATTTCTGTAATATGTTCGTCGTTCTATATGCTCCGATTCAATTATTTCTTCTATGCTTCGCTTCGGTTCGTCAATATAGGCGGCTGTTAAAATTCTGTATTTGCGTTTTTCATCTTCCTTTTCGCTGTTATTGCAGCATAGGCTGTAATATTTAAGCATTTCGTCAATATGTTTTAATACAAAGGCTGTTCGTTGTTGGCTTTGTTTAATGCTCTCAACGAATAAATTATTGTCAAGCATAGCCTTTTCTTTGGGATTTTCGTATTTATAAAAATCCGCTGTTTGTGTATTCCGCAAAAAATAACGATAGTTTTTTAATAACAGCTGCGTATTCTGCAAGCACTGATTATACCTTTCACTTTCAGCATTTATTATTTCAGCGGATATATTTTTTATTACTGTTTCCGGTCCTTGTTTTACTGCCTCTTGTATTATTAAGTTAATAAATTCCGGCGGCATTGTCTGCACCTCCCCGATATTGCTTTCACTGAATTTAATACCGTCAACACCGTAAGCCAAAACCATAAGCTTATTAATAGCCCTCTCCGACGCTGCGTTATATTTATACGGATTTATGGATAATGCTTCACAAATTTCATCTTTTGAGGGCGGCGGCTCTGCAATATACCGCAACACAATCAAATTATGAAATTGCTTATAGTTCTTGCTGTTTTCGGCTAATGAACGGCTTGCAGCTGTAAGCCTGTCAATAAATAACCTTTTTGCAGAGTTGGGCGGCTCGGTTTTATAAACCTGTAAAGCTGCATATAAATATTTTTTCTTGCTGTCATAGCTGAATAACTCTTTATTGGGCATTATAACACAATTAACCCCCTTGTATTATCTGTAAGGTGTAATTTTGCAATGGCTTCATTGTCTTTTTTTATCTTTCTCTTTGCTCTTGCTTCGGCGTTGGCACTCGGCATAAACTCTGACAGTAAACCGCCGTATTTGCCTATTCGTATTTTACGAAAAGCCCATTTTTCTTTTCGGTATACCTCAACGGTTGTACATCCGCATTCTTCCGCAATTTGTTTTACAGATATGCCCTTAAGATAATGCCGCTTAATAATGCTTTGTGTTTCTTCGGGAATTGTTTTCAAGGCATTTAATAAACAGGTGTGAAGCTCTTGCTGCCATTCGTTTTTTACGGCGGATTCTTCCGCATTATCTTCGGCGGCTAATAAATCCAAAATATAAAAATCTTCACTTTCGCCGCCTGCACCCTCAAAAATACTGACTGTTTTTAAGCTGCCTAATGCCGTAAGTGTATTTTTTACAGCAGCGTCGGAGAGGTTTAACGCTTGTAAGGCTTTTTCGTAAGTTATGCCGCTGCCATTTTCCACCTCCAAATTCTGCTTTGTTTCCAAACATTTTTTTATTCGCCGCCGCATATATTCGGGTAGTTGTATATCTGAATTATGGCTTTTGCTGTACCTGTAAAGCTCCCAACTTATGTATTTTACAAGAAGTGTTGAAAACTTCAAGCCGCTTTCAGTATCAAAGGCATAGGCGGCATTGTAAAGTCCGAAATATGCCTGTTGCAGCATATCATCAAAACCGCCGTTGCCTTGATATAAGCCCGTAACGTCCGAAACGGTCTTTTTTATGAGTTTGATATTCTGCCCCCACAATTCAGAAAGAACCGCCGACGCTCTGGCGGCTCCTTTCCCCTCGGTCTGCAAACGTTTGATTAAATCCTCGTTTGTAGCCATAATTGTTAGCCTCTCCTTAAACTTTAGTTTTGCCGCTGTTATGGTTATTTTATCCTGTCACCTAATAAAACTTAAGGTTCTTTGTTATTCTCCGGTGTATCAATATCGGCCTTTTTGTCCTTTAACCGCCTGTTTAACTCGTTTTTAAAGTCACGTTCAGCTTGTAAAGCCTGCTTATTCCGATATGCGTTTTCAGGCATACGCTGATTTTTTATTATTTCTTCACGCTTTGAGTTGTATATGTCTCTGAAATTAGCCCTTAAAGCCGTCTCGTTTTCACTTGTACAAAAATCCCTCCAGCCTAAATTTTTTATGACTGCATATGTCAAGGGAGACATATTTTCAAATGCTTTTTGCATATGATAAATACCGAAATAATGGGCAAGGTCTGAAGCTTCTTTCCACGCTTCATCAAATGTCGGAATATGTACCGCCGTTCTTTCAACACAAGCCGCCCTTAGATTTGATATTTTCGGCGGAAAATCATTGTTGCTTACATATTCATAAACCGCATTTTGTAAAACTTCCCTGTCAAAATCCTTCAGATAATCGTACCACGTGATAATATCGTCTTCGGTCGGAAGAAAATTTGTATTTGTCGAATATGCCGATTTTAAGTTTTTTGCTATTAAAGCAAATTCTTTAATTGTCATTTGTAAAAACCTCCATTTTATAATTTTCGTGCGTAATACTCATAAATATCAAAGTCGTCTCTTTCCATATCTTCGGTAAGGGCATTGTCAATAACTTTGTTTCGCTTCTCTGCTTCAAGCTTTGCGTTGCTCTTCTCGGGTATGTTTAAGGGTTCATCCTCCCAACGTCTTTGATTCAGCCACGTTAATGGATTCGGAATATACCGCCCTCCGTCTCGCTGCCATTGTTCCGATTGCCTAACTGCATTTATAGCATTTAGCATTGTGTTTAATAACTCTGTATCGGGATTAACTTTCTGAAAAGCCTTGAAAGCCTCTCCCTTGCCCACTTTCTTGGGATAGGTTGACCAAAAAACATTAAAATCGTTAGTATATTCGACAACGGTCTTTTTCCTCTCTCTCGCACCCTCTTTCTTTATGACAGTATCATTGACAGTTACAGTATCATTTACATTATCATTACCATTAACAGTATCATTTACATTATCAGGTTTTTTTGCTTTCACTTGCTTTTCTAAAAAAGCATTTGCTTTTTTTGCTTTTTCGGATAAAGCATTTGCTTTAGATGTTTTTGGTGGTCTGCCGCCCTTTTTCCTGCTTCTCGCCTTTTTTCAATAACCTTGTTATACTTTTCTGTGTCCCTGTCTATCTGCTTTTTTATAAATGAGAAAGCCATTTTCTGACAGGAATTAAAGTTTTCAGGCTGTTTTCCTTCTCCGGCATAAGCGCATAAAGCTTTGAAAAGCTGCCCACATTCTTCATCTGTCAAAAGGTCAAGATGTTCGGCATAGTCGCAATAAACAATAAAACTTTTCTTATTGTCCCACATTTATGTCACCGCCTATATTATGTATCTTCGCCTTGTTGTCACTGCTTCAATATTATTTTGGTTTGTTTTTGCATATTTTGCAGCGGCCTCTGCTCTATTTGCTTCTGCAAGCTCTGACAGAGCTTTTTCAACATCTTCAAGAATATAGAGAAAATGCCCTCGACCTTCGCCGATTTTTAAAAAGGGAATTGCCCCGGCTTTTCTTAATCTGTCAACTTCACGCCGGGAGAGGGATAACGCCGCCGCTAATTCGTCAGTTGTGAATCGTTTATTACTCAATCTAAACACCCCCTTTTGTTAAATTGCTATATCTATAATCTCATTTACTGATACATCAAGTGCCTTTGCAATCTTCCCTATCGTTTCGGGTCTTGCTTTTTGTGTTCCTTTTGTGATTCTCACAATAGTTATTTGTGAAACGCCGCTTTCTTTAGATAGCCTTTTTGCAGAATAACAT
>JAJQCI010000207.1 GCA_021202835.1 Clostridiales bacterium
TCAGTATATTGTTTTGACGCTGTTTCTGTCAATTTTATATTTTTTGCAGAAAGCGTCTATGTCTTTGTCCTTTTTTACAATTTCTCCCTTTGTGAGCTTTCCGTCCTTCCGAAAGCCTATAACCCTTTCGCCCGTGCAGATACTGGCTCTTATAACGGGTTCGCCGAGGTTTAAGTTTTCTTCCTTATTAAACACATTAACCCCTCCTTAAAACAGTTGTATATGCATTGTTTCGATACCGCTTTTTTCGATTTTATATTTTTTGCAGAAAGCGTCTAACTCCTTGTCACTTTTAATCTCCACCGACATTGTATGCATACCGTCCCTTTGAAAGCCTATAATCCTTTTGCCCGTGCTGTACACAATCATATAGGGCTCCCCCAAATCCTTGCGTTTATTTCCGCCGAAAAGCATAAAACCCCTCCTTATGGGCACATTTAACAATTTTTTAACCTAAACCCGAAGCAATGTGCCCTTTTTCCTAATAATATTATATATCACCAAAGGTAAAATTTCAATAAAAAATATATAAAATGCAAAAAATCTATTTGCTTTATTTTATATAATGTTATATAATTAATCTTAGAGATATTTTTGAAAAGGCCCCCTCCGGGCTGTTTATTAATATAAAAAGCCTTTTGGCTTAATACATTTTACAAGGAGTGAACTTTATATGATTACAACAGCAAATTTTCTCGAACTCCAGCGAGTTGTGACGGCTGACTGCGGTGATCCCCATCATATTTTGGGTATGCACGAAATCGAAAACGACGGCAAGGCGGCTCTTGTTGTGCGTGTGTTAAATCCTCAGGCAAAAGAGGTTTCCGTTATAGATGACAAAAAGGGCACGGAATATCCCCTTGACAGAATTCATCAGGACGGCTTCTTTGAAGGCTATATTAAGGGCAGAAAAAAATGGTTTAAATACAGACTTAAAATAACAAATCACGACGGCTCCGTATGGGAAACCTACGACCCCTATTCATTCGCTCCTCAAATTTCAGAGTACGACTGTTTTCTTTTCGCACAGGGCAACCACTACGAAATTTATAAAAAGCTGGGCGCAAACTTTGCCACGGTTGACGGCGTAGACGGCGTTGTTTTCGGTGTATGGGCGCCTAACGCAAAGAGAGTTTCCGTTATAGGCGACTTTAACGACTGGGACGCAAGACGAAACCAGATGAGAGAGCTTTATTCAGAGGGCATCTGGGAAATTTTCATTCCCGGTCTTAAAAATTTCGACCGTTATAAATATGAAATAAAGACTCCCGAAGGCAATATAATTCAAAAACAGGACCCCTACGGCGTTATGTGTGAGCTTCGCCCCAGCACATCCTCCCTTGTTTTCAACATTTACGACTACAACTGGCAGGACGGCGAATATATGGAAAACATAAAGACAGCCGAAAAATATAACAGGCCCATGAATATCTACGAGGTTCATTTAGGCTCATGGAAGCGCCCCGAAGACAACCCCGAAAGATTTTTAAGCTATGTTGAGCTTAAGGATATGCTTATTCCCTATGTTGTTGAAATGGGCTATACACACATCGAGCTTCTCCCCATAGAGGAACACCCCTTCGACGGAAGCTGGGGCTATCAGGTTACAGGCTATTATGCCCCCACAAGCCGCTACGGAAATCCTTCCGAATTTATGGAATTTGTAGACGCTGCCCACAAAGCAGGCATAGGCGTCATTCTCGACTGGGTTCCGGCACACTTCCCCAAAGACGCTCACGGTCTGGCAAGGTTTGACGGCTCCTGTCTTTATGAACACGCCAACCCAATGCAGGGCGAACATCCCGAATGGGGAACACTTATTTTCAACTACGGCAGATGTGAGGTTAAAAACTTCCTTCTTGCAAACGCTCTCTACTGGGTTGAACAATATCACATCGACGGCCTTCGTGTTGACGCCGTTTCATCAATGCTTTATCTCGACTACGCCAAGTCAGAGGGCCAGTGGGTTCCCAACAAGTACGGCGGAAGAGAAAACCTTGACGCTATTGAATTCATTAAGCATATGAACTCAATTATCGGCGGCAAGCACCCCAACGTTTATATGATAGCAGAAGAATCCACATCCTACGAGGGAATCACAAGAGACTTAAACGACGGCGGTTTAGGCTTCTCTCTTAAGTGGAACATGGGCTGGATGAACGACTTCCTTGAATATATAAAGAAGGAACCCATCTACAGACGCTATCACCACAATAACTTAACCTTCGGTATGATGTATGCTTATTCCGAAAGATTCGTTCTCGTTCTTTCCCACGACGAAGTTGTTCACGGAAAGCAGTCTATGCTTGATAAACAGCCCGGCGACCTTTGGCAGAAATTCGCAGGCTTAAGAGTTTCCTACGGCTATCAGTCAACCTTCCCCGGAAAGAACCTTGTATTTATGGGCGGAGAGTTCGGCCAGTTTATAGAATGGGACGAAAAGAGACCTCTTGACTGGTTCCTTTTGGAATATCCCCACCACAGCACGATGTTAAACTATGTTAAGGACTTAAACAACCTTTACATTAAGGAAGAGGCCCTTTGGGTTAAAGACTTCTCATGGGAAGGCTTCGAGTGGGTTGATGCCAACGACTGCTGCAGAAGCATTTATTCCTTCATCCGCAAGGGCAACAGCAAGGCCGAAAATATTCTCGTAGTATGCAACTTCACCCCCAGCACCTACTTCGACTATAAGACGGCTGTTCCTTTCGCAGGAAAATGGCAGGAAATCTTCAACAGCGACAAACCCGAATACGGCGGAAGCGGCGTAGTTAACCCCGAGCCGATCGATTCAGAGCCCGACAACATCCTCGGCAAGGAGAATTCAATAGCCTTCAAGCTGGCGCCTCTTGCTATTCATATGTTTAAGCCCGTAGAATTTGAAGAATAAAGGCAGTAAATTCAATTATCATTATATGGAAAAAATAGAAATTATAAGCACCAACATCAATAAATATATGGATTTGCAAAGAATCCTTAAAGCAGACGACAAGGAAGCCGAAACATTGAACCAAATAAGAGCGGTAAAGGCCATTTTGGAAGCCTGCGGCGTTGCAGTTGAAAATTTGGAGCTTAAATAAGCAGCATAGCTCTGCGGCATGGCCGTGAAAAAACAGCAAAAAATATTTTATAAATTACAAAAAAACTGTTGACGATTCGGCGTTTTTTGTGTATAATTTTGAAGTGTATGTTAAAACAGAATCGTTTGTGTAAGGTTTAGAAGAGTTTTAACTCACGCAATTGAAACCGGAGGGAGGGAAAGTTATGTCAGAAGTTAGAGTAAAAGAGAATGAATCTTTAGACAGCGCACTTCGCCGTTTTAAAAGAAACTGTGCTAAAGCGGGTATCATAGGTGAAGTCCGTAAAAGAGAGCATTACGATAAGCCCAGCGTAAAGCGCAAGAAAAAGTCTGAGGCCGCAAGAAAGCGCAAATATAATTAATTAGTTTCAAACAAAGGGATGATTTTATGTCTTTAAAACAACAGCTTTTTGAAGATCTTAAGGAATCTATGAAATCTAAAGACACCGTTCGCAAGGAAATCGTTCAGATGGTTCGTGCCGGGGTTCTTCAGGTTGAAAAGGATACAAAAACCGAGCTTGATGACCAGGGGGTCACGGCGGTTATTGCCAAAGAGCTCAAAAAGCTAAACGATGTACTGCCGGACTATGTAAGAAGCGGCAGAGCAGACAAGTTGGACGAGATAAATCGAAAAATTGATATTTTAAAATCTTACCTTCCGGAACAGCTTACCGAAGAACAGATTCAGGAAATCGTTGACGCTGCGGTTACCGAAACCGGAGCCAAGTCTATGAAAGACATGGGCAGGGTTATGGGAATCGTAACGCAGAAAACGAAGGGTCTTGCCGACGGAAAAGCCGTAAGCGAAATAGTTAAAAAAACCTTACAAGCTCTGTAAAATCTGTGCCGCCTGCCATTTTGGCAAGCGGCACTTTTACTTAAAAGGAGATATTTATGACAAAAAAAGAAAAAACATCGGCGTTTCTTTTAAATGCGGAAAAATATAAGCTTAAACACTGCCTTTTAAACCTTATTAATGATGTCACTTTAGACGAAAGCGAGGGGCTTCCCGATGATGTTGTCCGGCTTAAAAAAGAGGTTTTTGACTGTGTTTCGGAGCTTTCCGGGCTTTTAAAGACTCCCGATTCCGAAAGAGAGCCTTTTTATGACAAACTGGCAGAGCTTAAAGTCAAAGTTTTAGAGGCTGCCGTGCCTGTTTATGCTCTTTCAAATTACGGTATGCTGGCTGAAAGCTTAATTCACCGTGAGGAAATTTCAAGATCAAGCCTGGAACAGATTGACAAAACATTTCCTCCTGAGGAAGTTATTGAAGTGCTGAACGATTTTATAGATGATGAAATAACAGAAAATAAAGAGGATGTTTTCTTCAGCGACTTGATTTCAATGGTTCCATGTATAATGTCTAGGGGGAAATTTGCCGAATATGTGGAGAAAGCCCTTGACTGCGACGATGCCGCAGACATTTATTATGAAAACATAATAACAAATATGCCCTTCACTGTTTCAGAGGGAAGAGAGACTTTTCCTGAAATGTATGACAAGCTTGATACAATTTTTCGCTCAAACATAAATAAAATTTCAAAGGAGGAGCTTGAGGGCTTAAGTGCGCTTACCCCTCCGAATAATATGGATATTTTCACCTATACCGACTGTGTGTCTATGCTTTACAACGACATAAACTATATAACAGCCCTTGCACTTTACTGCTATGATATAGATTTTGTGACAGACGGCGATATGATTTTAAAGGATATATTCTATTCCGCAGCTGAACTCTGCGCAAAGGAAAGCTTAGACGAGATAGACATTGAGCTTAGAAGACAGACAAACGACAAATCGGAGGAAATTCTCGAAGCCTCAGAGGATTATTTCGAAAAGCAGGATGAAGAAAACAAATTTATTGAAAAATTATATAAAACCAAAGAAGCCGATGACACAGATATACAGCATATGCTTTTAACCCTGTCCAGAACAAATAACCTTTATTCGGCAGAGCTTGAAAGCTTTCTGAGCCGCTATAAATCAGGCAAAAATCCCAAGGGGCTTGATTCTCCCAAGGCTGCCGCAAATGCCTTTATATCCGATTTTGAAAACGGAACGGCTTCCTTCTCTGCTGCTGTCAAAAAAAGCTTAAGAAGGGAAATTATTCAAAGTCTTCCCTGCCCCTACAGCCGCAGGGAGGTTTTAGGCTATATTAAAAACGTGCTTGACCGCTATTATAACAAGCCGGAATATGCCATTGTTTTTGACGGAGTCACTATGGCTATGAACTTTCACGACAGCAATTTTATGAACAAAATGATTGACAATCTGAAAAATTTCAATTTCAGCGACGACGGCTGCGGCTGCGAAGACCACCACCATAACCACGATGACCACTGTGACTGCGGCTGTGACCATCATCACGACCACAGCCATAATTTTGAAAAGCATCTGTAATAACTCTTTAAAATTTTCAAAAAATAATTTGCTTTGCTTGACACTGCGGCTTGAATTGTGGTATAAAGTAGTTGACTAAAAAGTCAAATGTATTAATCCCAAACAAGCTGATACGCCGAAACGCCCGGAGAATGGACCTCTCCGGGCGTTTCTGTTCCGTTTTTTAGGCGGTGGACCAAGCCGCAGGCCGGCTGTCTTCAGTTATCCCCGTCCGGCTGTCTGCCGACACTTGCACTTTATTTTAAACATTTTATAAACTTTTGAAAAACATACAGTAAAGACCTCCCAATTTCACTGACCTTTCACCTTGGGCATTTTAGGTAAATTTTTAATAAAGCTATTGATTTTGCCGTTAAATTGTTGTATAATATAGACAAGAATATGTAAGGGAAATGCTTTTTTTTGCTTAATTTCATTTAAAACCACAAGATGGCGTGACCCTTATCTGCCCCTTTGTGCGTAATTTCGCCCTTGGGAGCTTATTTATAACGGAGGGAATAACAAAAATGGAAAAACTTAACAGAAGCCTTTTAACAAACGGCTTTAAATTCAATGACGACTTAGTAATCGGCAATAAGGAGAAATTACCCGAAAAGGTAATTCAGTTCGGCGAAGGAAACTTCCTTCGTGCTTTCGTTGACTATATGTTCGACTGCTTAAACGCAGAGGGCAAGTTCGGCGGCAGCATCACCCTTATTCAGCCTATCCCCGGCGGAGATATGCTCAGAGATTTTATTAACGAGCAGGAGGGTCTTTACACTCTCATAGCAAGAGGCAGAGAAAACGGAGAAAAAGTGGTAAGCAAGCGTCTTATTACCTCCGTTAACAAGTGCTTAAATCCCTATGTTGATTTGAACTCCTACAATGACTGCGCTAAAAATCCCGAACTCCGCTTTGTAGTTTCAAACACAACAGAAGCAGGCATTACCTACAAGCCCGAGCCTTATGTTGAAGACAAGCCCCAGGACACCTTCCCCGCTAAGGTTTGCAACTTCCTTAACTTAAGATATAAGACTTTTGACGGCGACAAATCAAAGGGTCTTGTTTTCATCCCCTGCGAGCTTATCGACGACAACGGCAAGGCTCTTAAGGAATGTGTTCTTAAGTATGCAAACGACTGGTCCCTCGGCGCAGACTTCATCGACTGGGTTGAAACAGCCTGCATATTTACCTCTACCCTGGTAGACAGAATCGTTACCGGCTATCCCAGACCCGAGGTTGAAGCTCTTACAGAAGAATTCGGCTATGTTGACAATGTTATCGACACAAGCGAAATTTTCCACACATGGGTTATCGAAGGCCCTGCAGAACTGGCAGAAGAGCTTCCCTTTAACAAAATCGGCCTGAATGTAATCTGCACAGAAACCGTTAAGCCCTATAAGAAGAGAAAGGTTCGTATTCTTAACGGCGCTCACACCTGCTCCGTTTTAGGCGCTTACCTTGCAGGCCACACAATCGTAAGAAAGATGATGGAAGACCCCGATATTATCAAATATCTTGAAGAGGCTCTCGACGACGAAATCATCCCTGCTCTTACAGACCTTGAATACAGCGACCTTAAGGCTTTCTCAGACGCTGTTTTCGACAGATTTAAAAACCCCTTTATCGACCACAAGATTCTTGACATCTCTCTTAACTCAACTTCCAAGTTCAGAGCAAGAGTTCTTCCCACAATTAAGGAATATCTTGAGCTTAAGGGCAAGCTCCCCAAGGTTCTTACATTCTCCTTCGCCGCTTATGTAGCCTTCTACAACGGTACTGAAATTAAGGACGGCGCCCTTATAGGCACAAGAAACGGAAACGAAGAATATCCCATTAAGGACGACGCAGCCGTTCTCGAAACATATGCAGCCCTTAACGCAGCTAACGACAGAACAACCAAGGAAGGCAGCGCAGCCGTTATTAAGGCAGTATGCGCAAACACAGACTTCTGGGGCGAAGACTTAAACGCTATAGACGGCTTTGCAGACATCTGCAGCGAATATCTCTACAAGCTTTCCACAGAGTCACCTGCCGAGGTTATTAAGAGTATTCTTTAATCCGTTAAATAAAGAGGAGGAAATATGGAAAAATATATTAAGCTTAACGATAATGACAATGTTGTCGTTGCCATAGCCGATATTAAGGCAGGAGAGGTTATCTGCGGCGTTACGGCGGCCGAAGATATTGCAAGAGGCCACAAAATGGCTCTTGTTGAAATTCCCGAAGGCGAAAACGTTATAAAATACGGCTATCCCATCGGCCACACAACCGAAACCGTCTCCGCCGGAAAGTGGATTCACTCTCACAATCTTAAAACAAACTTAAGCTCAACCCTTGAGTATACATACAACCCCAAGCTTAAAGACATTCCCGTTACAAGAAAAGACACATTTATGGGCTATGTCCGCAAAAACGGCGAAGTCGGCATAAGAAACGAAATTTGGATTGTCAACACAGTAGGCTGTGTAAACGGCGTTTCAAACAAAATCACAGAGCTTGCAAACAAGCGCTTCGCAGGCAGAGTTGACGGAATTCATAACTTCGTTCATCCCTACGGCTGTTCACAGCTGGGCGAAGACCAGGAAAACACACAGAAGCTTCTGGTGGGTATGGTAAGACACCCCAATGCTGCCGGTGTTCTGGTATTAAGCTTGGGCTGCGAAAACAACAACGTTGACGAATTTAAGAAAGTCTTAGGCGAATACGACCCCGAAAGAGTTAAATTCTGTATCGTTCAGGAGCATGAGGACGAAATAGAATATGCCCTTTCACAAATCGAAGAGCTTGTAAAATATGCAGAGCAGTTTAAGCAGGAAGAGGTTCCCGTAAGCAAGCTCGTTATAGGCCTTAAGTGCGGCGGCTCAGACGGTTTATCCGGAATTACCGCTAATCCCCTTATAGGAAGAATTTCCGACATTATGGTTGCAAACGGCGGCAGAACAGTCCTCTCAGAGGTTCCCGAAATGTTCGGCGCTGAAACCATTCTTATGGACAGATGTCAGACTCCGGAGCTTTTCGAGCAGACTGTAAGCCTTGTTAACAACTTTAAGGAATATTTCTTAAGCCACGGCCAGCCTGTAGGTGAAAACCCCTCACCCGGAAACAAAAAGGGCGGCATAACAACCCTTGAAGACAAGTCTCTCGGCTGTACTCAAAAGGGCGGAACATCAAACGTTCAGGGCGTTCTTCTCTACGGCGACAAGGTTGTTAACCCCGGTCTTAACCTTCTTCAGGGCCCCGGCAACGACATAGTAGCCATAAGCGGTATGATGGCCAGCGGCTGTCACCTTATTCTTTTCTCAACAGGCAGAGGCACCCCCGTAGGCTCACCTGTTCCCACAGTTAAAATCGCCACAAATTCCGACCTTGCAGGCAGAAAGCCCAACTGGATCGACTGGAACGCAGGCAGACTTGTTGAAGACAAACAGATGGACTCCTACGCAGAAGAATTCTTCAGCTTCATTCTTGACGTTGCTTCACACAGAAAAGAAACAAAGAACGAGATCAACGGCTACAGAGAAATCGCTATTTTCAAAAACGGTGTAACATTATAATAAACATAAAGGAAGCATCGGCGCTCCGGTGCTTCCGAAATTTAAAAAGGAGGAATTAACAGAAATGGCTTTTATTGATGAAAACTTTTTGTTAAAAACAGAAACAGCTAAAAAATTATTCCATGATTATGCAAAGTCAGAACCTATTTTCGACTTCCACTGCCACTTAAATCCTCAGGAGATTTATGAAAACAAGACTTATAAGTCAATCACAGAGGTTTGGCTGGGCGGCGACCACTATAAGTGGCGTGCTATGCGTTCAATGGGTATTCCCGAATCCTACATCACAGGCAATGAAACATCAGACTTCGAGAAGTTCGAAAAATGGTGTGAAACTCTTCAGTACGCTATAGGCAACCCCCTCTATCACTGGGCACACCTTGAGCTTCAGAGATTCTTCGACATTCATATTCCCATTACAAAGGCTAACGCTAAGGCTATCTTCGACGAATGCAACGCTAAGCTTGCTACTCCCGAATTTGCATGCCGCCGTCTTGTTGAGCGTTCAAATGTTGCTGTTGTAAACACAACAGACGACCCTGCCGACGATTTAGGCTATCACAAGCTTATTCAGGCCGACCCCACAATGAAGTTCAATGTATTCCCTGCTTTCAGACCCGACAAGGCTCTTAATCTGACAGCTGACATCTTCCCTCAGTATATAATCGACTTAGGCAAGTCAGAAAACACCGAAATCAAGACCTTTGCCGACCTTAAGACAGTTTTGGGCAAGAGAATCGATTTCTTTGTTTCCATGGGATGTACAGCTTCCGACCACGCTTTCACATATGTTCCCTGTGTAAGAGCTACAGACGCAGAGCTTGACGCTATTCTTGCCAAAGCTGCAAAGGGCGAAGCAGTAACCAAGGAAGAAGCCGACAAGTATAAAACAGAGCTTATGGTTTTCTTAGGCGCTCAGTATGCTAAAAACAACATGGCTATGGAAATCCATATGAACATAAAGAGAGACAACAACGGCTTCATGTTTAAGAAGATGGGCCCCGACACAGGCTTCGACTGCATCGGCGACTGGTCAACAGCAGAAGGCCTTACAAACCTTCTCGACGCCCTTAACGCAGACGGCACACTCCCCAAGACTATCCTCTTCGCAGGCAACCCTGCCGACAATCAGGTTATAGGCACAATTTTGGGCTGCTTCCAGGGCCCCGAAGCTGCTTCAAAGATTCAGTTCGGTACTGCATGGTGGTTCAATGACAATATCGACGGTATGGAAGCCCAGATTAAGTGCTTAGGCAACTTAGGCGTTTTAGGCAAGTTCATCGGTATGCTTACAGACAGCCGTTCCTTCCTTTCCTACCCCCGTCACGAATACTTCCGCCGCATACTCTGCAACATTTTCGGTCAGTGGATCGAAGACGGCTGGTATAACGACGATATCGAATTCGTTGGCCAGATGGTTAAGGATATCTGCTACGGCAACGCTTTAAGATATTTCAACCCCAAGCTTAAATAATAAATAAACTCACAGAGGCGGCTGACCCTTAGAGTCCGGCCGCTTCTTTTTATTGAAAACCGGCTTTTTTATATATAATTCGATATTATCGGCATTTTATAACATCTCCCAACAATATATCGTTTTTCACAAATTAAATACGCATTCCGGTAAAAAACTTTGTTGAAATTTAACAAAACCTCTTGACAATATCAATGGATTTAGTATACTAAAATTATCTTCGAGACCCCATCAAATATGATAAAGCGGATGTATTTAACAG
>JAJQCI010000028.1 GCA_021202835.1 Clostridiales bacterium
TATCTCTCCAAATAATCCAATATAATTTTCCGTTGGATAATTACAATATATTCCCTTTATTGTATGCGCTTGTCCGTCACAAGTTCCACAGTAAGGATATGTGTCGTTTCCTATAGGTGTCCACTGTTCCCAGTCGTTTTCATCTGTACCGTTATACCCCGACAAATCGCCTTCGTTTAGGGTTATGTCAGATGTTAAGACGGCGTTGGCGGCTGTGTTTGCTTCGTTAACATATTCTGCGAACCAGTATAGTTCGGAAGGGGAGGAGATTTGATATATTCCTTCCGAATCGGTTGGGGGTTCTGTTGTGGTTACGCTTCCGAAGACGGCGGCTGTGTTAAGAAAAGCGGCTGCAAACACGACTGTCGCCGGTATGATGAATTTTAAGGTTTTTGTTTTATTCATAAGCTTCCTCCGTTAAACATAGGCTTGATTTACAAAATGTTCTGTTTATATTTTATCTGAAAGCATTTTTGTTGTCAATGAATTTTAAGATAAATGTAAAATTTAAGTTAAATTCTCGTAACGGTTCAGCCGTGACGCTTGTGCGAAATTGGCGGCTGAACTGTTACAGTTTATCGGCAGTTTTGTATAAAATCATATAAAATATTGACAAAGTAAGTCTCAAGTTGCTATAATACTTCTTGTGTATATTTAATTTATAGGAGGGATTTTTTTTGGAGCTTTCTGTTATAACCGCTAAACAGGTTTTTATACTTTTTATATTGATTTTTTCGGGCTTTGGCTGTGTCAAGGCCGGGGTTATTAAGGCCGAAAGCAAAAAGGCCTTTTCAGACCTTCTTCTTTACCTTATAGTTCCGGCGATGATTATAAATTCATATATAACGGAGTTTGACAGCTCTGTTTTTTCAAACCTTATAAAGGCGTTTTTGCTGAGCGCACTTTTTATGGCCGCTGCTTTTGCAATAACCTTCACCGCAGGCATAAAAATAAAAGGGGAAAACGCCCCGATAGCCAAATTTGCCTGTATATTTTCAAACGCCGCCTATATGGGCTTTCCGCTTATCGAAGCTCTTTTCGGCTCAGAGGGGCTTTTGTATGCCAGTGCATATGTAACGGTTTTTAACATACTGGTTTGGACTGTGGGCTATTTAATGGTCAGCAAAACAGCAGATTTTAGGGAGATTGCGAAGAAAATAGCCACAACACCGGCAGTGATTTCAGTTATAGTGGGGCTTATAATTTTCCTCTGCAGAATTCCCGTTCCGGAAATAATAAGCCGCCCCTTAAGCTACATAGGCAGTATGAACACGCCCATTTCAATGCTTATAACCGGCATAATAATAGCAAACAGCAGCTTTTCGAGGATTGCAAAAAACAAGCTTATTCTTTTTGTGATTGCTTTCAGAATGATAGTGATTCCTTCTTTTTGCTTCTGTATTTTTTACCTTTTGGGCTTAAGCGGAACGGCGGCAAACACCGTCCTGCTTCTGGAGGCCTGCCCCAGCGCCGCCATAACCTCGGTTTTTGCCGTTCAGTTCGGCTATGACGAAGACCTTGCGGCAGGGGCTGTTGTTATAACAACATTTTTAAGCATTATAACCCTTCCCGTTTTCGCTTATCTTATAACATCGGTTGTATAAAAAAGGGTGCGTCATTTCGGCGCACCCTTTCAAATTTATAAGCTTTTGATAATTTCAATTGTGTCAAGAATATCAACAGTTCCGTCGCCGTTTACGTCTGCGGCGGCTTTTTGTTCTTCCGTCAAAGAAACAAGGGTTGAGAGATCCTTTAAGATAAGAGCGGCGTCAATATTGTCGGTATTTCCGTCACCGTTTATGTCGCCGCTGCCCTTTTCGGTTTCGGCTTCGTCAAGATATATTATAGTGACGCCTTCGGGGTAGAGGTCCGCATTGTCGGCGGTTGAGCCTTTATAGCAGTAAACATATTCGAGGCTGTCGCAATATGTAAAAGCGTAAGATTTTATTGCAGCTTCTCTGCTTAATATTGTTGCACTTGTTAAGCTGCTTCCGCTGAATGCCAGCGTGCCAATAGAGGTAACACTTTCGGGTATTGTGATTTCGGCTAGGCTTGTGCAATAGCTTAAGGCTTGACTGCCGATTCCGGTTACACCGTTTTCAATATTAACGGAATTTAAGCCTGTGCAGTAGAAAAAGGCAAAGTTGCTTATTTTGTTTACACTGCCGGGTATAGTTATGTCGGTCATATCGTCACATTGAAAGAATGCCCAGTCGCCTATGCCTGCGGTATTATCCGCAAGTTCACAGCTGCCGGAAAATCCTTTATATGCCTTTAAAAGCCAATTTTTGAAATAAAACAGACCGTCTGTAAAGTTGTCTTCAACTGTGTAATATGCATATTCATAAACAGCATATTCTTCAATGCTTGTTACCGAATCTGGAATTTCATAGCTGTCCCAGTCTTTGGCATAGGGAAATTTAACCAGTTTTGTTTTTGCTTTATTATATAATACTCCGTCCTCTGCGCTGAAATAGTTGTTTCCGTCTTGAACAAGATATTCAGCAACACTTTCACAATTGTCAAAGGCACGTTCACTTATACTGTATATACCGGAGCCTATTGTAATTGATGTGAGAGTGCTGCAGTTAAAAGCCCCTTGGGGGATTTCGCCTGCCCAGTTGTATTCTATATTGCAGCCGCTGTCTTTAGGACCGGCGCTTTTAAGACAGGGACAGAAAGAAAAGGCCGAAGTTTCGACTGTGGTAAGGCTTGAGGAAAGATAAACCTTATTAAGCTTGTAACAGCAGTAGAAAGCCTTACTGCCGATTTTGGTCACACTGTCGGCTATTGTAATGTCAGTTATATACATATCGTTTGCAAAAGCCCGGTCTCCTATAGAGGTTACACCGTCTTCGATGACAACAGATGTATAATAGGAATAATATGAATACCAAGGCGCATAGGCTGAATAATTGTACATATCTCCGGTACCCGAAATTCTGAGAACTTTATCACTTGAGAAGCTCCAAGTCAGATTATCACCGCAGGTACCCGATGCAGCCGAGGCAGTTTTTACGGAAAGGGCACAGAATAATATTATTGCAGCAAAAAATATATATCCGTATTGTCTGATTTTCATAATTGCCTCCTTATATTGTTTTATAATCCTTTAAGAATTTCAATTGTGTCTAAAATGTCAACATTTCCGTCGCCGTTTACGTCTGCGGCGGCTTTTTCTTCATCACTGAGGGAAACAAGATTTGTAATATCCTTTAATATATAAACGACATCAAGCTCGTTTACACTGTCGTCGCCGTTTACGTCGCCCTTTGCGGCTTCTCCGTCATCAAGATATATTATAGTGACGCCCTCGGGGTAGAGGTCAGCGTTGTCTGCGGTTGAGCCTTTATAGCAGTAAATATATTCAAGACTGCTGCATTTTTCAAAGGTTGAACTGTCTATGTAAGCTTCTTTGCATAATATAGTTGCTTCCGTTAAGTCTTCACACCGGAAAAAAGCACAGTCGCCGATTTCTTCAACCGAAGCAGGAATTTCAACATTTTTCAAACCGCTTGCGCAAAAAGCATATTCTCCCAAAATTTTGAGACTGTCGGGCAGAGTTATTTCAGTTAAGCCTGAACATCTTTCAAAAGACTGAAGACCGATTTCCTCTGTTCTGTTTCCCAATTGAACGGAGCTTAAGCCTGTACAGCCGTAAAAGGCGGCTTCGCTGATTCTTTTGACGCTGTCGGGAATTATTATTTCTTCCAAATAATCGCACATTGAAAACGCCCAGTCTCCTATGCCCACAGTGCCTTCTTCAAGCTCCCAACTGCCCGAAATGGCGTTGTTTGCCTGTAAAGCCCAGTTTTTGAAATAAAATAAATATGAATTTATTGTTCCCTCCGGGTTAACAGTGCTTGACCAGTAGGTATAATCATAAACGGCATACTGTGCTATGCTTGTTACATTGTCGGGAATTGTGAAGCTGTCCCAATCTTTGGCGGTGGGGAACAAAATAAGCTTTGTTTTAGACTTATTATATAAAACACCGTCTTCCGCACTGTAAAAGTCACTTCCGCTTTGAACGGTGAATTCGGCCAGACTGTTACAGCAGACAAAGGCATTATTATGTATGTAATTAATGCTTGAACCTATGGTTATTGATGTCAGCGTGTTGCATCTGAAGGCATACCGGGGAATTTCTTCCGTCCAGCCGTATTCAATATTGCAGCCGCTGCCTGTGGGACCGGCTGTCAGCAGAAGATCACAGTAGGAGAAAGCAACAGTACTGCGTGTAGGGGCTAAATTTGCAGGCAAATTGACGCTTTCAAGCTTTGAACAGCAATAAAACGCCTGCATTCCTATGTCGGTTACACTGTCGGCTATGACGGCTTCTTTTACGAGATTAAGCCGTGCAAAGGCATACTTGCCTATATAGGTTACGCCGTCTCCTACAACAATGTATTTAATTGAAGAATTGTATGATTGCCACGGTCCGGAAATCGTATAATCATACATATCGCCCGTTCCCGAAATTGTAAGCACATTGCCGGAAAGATCCCAAGTCAGATTGTCGCCGCAGGTGCCCGAAGCTGCCGAAGCGGTTTTTACGCTTAAGATTAAAAACAATAATGCTGCGGTAAAAAATATATATCTGTATCGTTTGATTTTCATAATTGCCCCCTTATACTGTTTTATAAACTCTTAAGAATTTGTATTGTGTCTAAAATGTCAACATTTCCGTCGCCGTTTACGTCTGCGGCGGCTTTTTCTTCATCTGAAAGGGAAACAAGATTTGTGATATCCTTTAATATATATACGACGTCAAGCCTGTTTACGCTGTCGTCGCCGTTTACGTCGCCCTTTGCGGTTTCTCCGCCGTCGATTTCTTCGTCATCAAGATATATTATAGCTGCGTTCTCGGGATAGAGGTCTGCGTTGTCGGCAGTTGAGCCCTTATAGCAGTAAACATATTCCAGACTGTCACAGCCGTCAAAGGCATAATCATCTATGTAAGCATCTTTGCACAATATTGTTATTTCGGTTAAATCCTCACAGCCGTAAAAAACGGAATCTTCCATTTCTTCAACAGAGGAAGGAATTTCAACGCTTGTCAAACCACATTCACCGAAAGCCCAGTCTCTCAGAATTTTAAGACTGTCGGGCAAAGCTATGTCGGTTAAGCTTGAACAGCCGTCAAAGGCCTGAAGCCCTATTTCCTCTATTCCGCTTCCCAGCTGAACGGAGCTTAAACCGGTACAGCCGTAGAATGCACCCTCGCTGATTCTTTTAACACTGTCGGGAATTATTATTTCTTCCAGCTCTTCACATAAGCTGAATGCCCAGTCACCTAAACCCACGGTGTCCGCTTTTAGTTCACAGCTGCCCGAAATATCATATCCGTTTGACACTATAGCCCAGTTTTTGAAATAAAGAACATCATCGTCGGGATATTCGTCTGTATAGTCATATCCGTCTTCAAAAACGGCGTTTTCAGCTATACTCGTTACCGTAGCCGGCATTGTAAAGCTGTCCCAATTTTTGGCAGACGGGAACAGGAGCATCCTTGTTTTTTACTTGTTATATAAAACTCCGTCTTCCGAACTGTAAACACTGTTGCCGTCTTCCACAACAACAGAGACAAGTTCATAACAAGAGCTGAAGGAGGAATCGTAAATTTTTGATATATCAGAAGAAATAATTATCTTTTTTATACTGCTGCTGTTGAAAGCATATCTAGGAATATAGCTTGACCAGCTGTATTCTATGCTGCAGCCGCTTCCTTCGGGCCCTGCCGTTGACAGATTTGAACTGGAAAAAGCACCGGACTCTACATCTAATGCGTTTTCGGGAATATTAACGGAAACAAAATCTGCCATTGACTCAAAGGCAAAAGCGGCCTTTCCGATTTTGGTTACACTGTCGGCAATGTTAAAGTCTTCAACGATGTAATATCCGCCGCAGAAAGCATAGTCACCAATAGATGTTACGCCGTCTTCGACAATTACGGCTTTAATTTCGGGAGCATCGGAGTTCCATTCAGGAAGGCTTGAATATGAATAATTATACATATCCCCAGAACCGAAGATAGTCAGAATACCTGATCCGTTTTCATCATAGTCAAACTCCCATTTTAAATTATCTCCGCAGGTTCCGGAATAAACTATGTCATATCCCGGATTGTCAGCTTTTGCACTTATTGCGGAAAAGCTGAAAAACAGAACAGCTGCTGCCGAAAATATATATCCGTATCGTTTAATGTTCATAATCATCCCCCCTTGCTTAAGTTTTGAAGCTCTGTTTTGATTAATTGTAATTTTTTATGCCTATGTCCTTACGGAAATGCTTATCGGTAAAGTCTATTTTTTCCACTGCCTTGTAGGCTGTTTTTATGGCTACGTCGAGAGATGAGCCTGTGGCGGTTACACCTATGACTCTGCCGCCGTTTGTATAATATTTGCCGTCTTTTACGGCTGTGCCGGCGTGGTAGACTTTAACGGCCGGGTCTTTTTCGGCTTCTTCTATGCCTGTTATTTCATAGCCCTTTTTATAGCTTACAGGGTAGCCGCCGGAGGCCATAACAACGCAGGCTGCGCCGCCGTCATCCCATTCTATGTTAAGCTTGTCAAGAGTTCCGTCAACGCAGGCTTCGAAGATTTCCAGAAGATCTGATTTAAGTCTGGGGAGAACAACCTGTGTTTCAGGGTCGCCGAAGCGGCAGTTATATTCTATAACCTTGGGGCCGTCCTTCGTAAGCATAAGGCCGAAATAGATTATGCCCTTGAAGGTTCTGCCTTCTTTGTTAAGAGCGTCAACTGTGGGAAGGAAAATTTTCTCCATGGCTTCAAGAGCTTCCTTTTCACCGTAAACACGGCTGGGGGAGAAGGTGCCCATTCCGCCTGTGTTAAGGCCTTCGTCATTGTCATAGGCACGCTTATGGTCCTGAGCGGAAACCATGGGAACAACTGTTTTTCCGTCGCAGAATGAAAGAACGGAAACCTCCGGGCCTGTCAAAAATTCTTCTATAACAACGGTTGTGCCGCTTTTGCCGAATTTTTGATCAATCATCATTTCCTTAAGGCCCTCAAGAGCTTCTTCTGTGGTTTGGCAGATTAAAACGCCCTTGCCCAAAGCCAAGCCGTCGGCCTTTAAAACAACGGGGGGAGTCAGTGTTTTTACATAGTCCGCAGCAGCGTCAAAGTCTGTAAAGGTTTCATATTTTGCCGTGGGAATGCCGTATTTTTTCATAAGCTCCTTAGAAAAAGCCTTTGAGCCCTCTATAATGGCGGCGTTTTTTCGGGGGCCGAAAATTCTTAAGTTCTCGGCTTCGAATGCATCAACAACGCCCATAACGAGGGGATCGTCCATACCTACAACAGTAAAGTCGATTTTATTTTCCTTTGCAAATTTAACAAGATTTTCAATGTCTGTTGCCCCTATGGGAACACATTCCGCCTCTGCGGAGATTCCGCCGTTGCCGGGGGCACAGTAAATTTTTTCGATTTTATCAGATTCAAGCAGCTTGTGAATTATGGCGTGCTCACGGCCGCCGCTTCCTATAACCAATATTTTCATTTTGTCCTCCTCCTTTTAAAGAGCTTTTACAGCCTTATAACCTTGTTTCCCTCTACCTTAAGCCTGCCTTCGGCGAAAAGAGCTACGGCTTTGGGATAAATTATCCACTCTGCTTCCTCCATAACACGCTTTTGGAGAACCTCCGCCGTGTCATCGTCTTTTACTTCAACGGCCTTTTGAAGAATAATGGGGCCGTTGTCGGCTTTTCCGTCTACAAAATGAACCGTCGCCCCTGTTACCTTAACTCCCTTTTTGAGAGCCGCCTCGTGAACATGAAGGCCGTAGAAGCCTTCGCCGCAGAAGGAGGGTATAAGGGCAGGGTGAATGTTCATAATCATATTTGGGAAAGCGTCTGTAAAAACGGGGTCTAAAATCACCATAAAGCCTGCCAGAAGAATAAGGTCAGCCTGTTTTTCTTTAAAGTGTTTAATTAAGGCTTCGGAATAGGCTTTTCTGTCAGGATAGTCCTTAACCCTTATAACAGTTGATTCTATGCCGTATTTTGCGGCACGCTCCAAAGCATAGGCATTTTCTTTATTGCTTACAACGCTTACAAGGCTGCCGTTTATTTTGCCTTCGTTTATATTGTCTATAACGGCTTGGAGGTTAGTTCCGCCGCCTGAAACCAAAGCGCCTATTCTGATCATAAGAATGCCCTCCTGTTATTTCAAAATAATGTCGATTCCGCTGCCTTCCGTTACATAGCCTATTTTGTAAGCCGTTTCGCCGTTTTCTTCCAGAATTTTAACTGCTCTTTCACAGTTTTCGGGAGCAACACAGACAACCATACCTATACCCATGTTAAACGTGTTATACATAGACATTCTTTCTATGTCGCCTTTTTCCTCAATGAGAGTGAAAATAGGGGGAATAGGGTAGGAGCCCTCTTCTATAACGGCCTTTGTGCCTTCCGGCATGATTCTGGGGATATTTTCGATAAAGCCGCCGCCGGTTATGTGGCTTATGCCCTTAACCTCAACCTTTGAGATAAGGTCTAAAATCTGTTTAACATAAATTTTTGTGGGGGTTAAAAGAGCCTCGCCCAATGTCTTTCCCAGTTCGGGAACGAAGTCGTTTATGTTTTCCTTTGTGGGGTTTAAAACCTTTCTCACAAGGGAATAGCCGTTTGAGTGGATTCCGCTTGAGGCTATGCCTATGAGAACATCGCCGGCCTTTATTTTTGAGCCGTCTATGGCGTTTTTGCTGTCTAAAATACCTACGGTGAAGCCTGCAAGGTCATATTCGTCTTCAGGCATAAGCCCGGGGTGTTCAGCTGTTTCGCCGCCAATAAGAGAACAGCCGGCCATCTTACAGCCTTCGGAAACGCCCTTAACGATTTCAGCGATTTTTTCGGGGTAGTTTTTGCCGCAGGCGATATAGTCAAGGAAGAAAAGACATTCCGCTCCGCTGCATACAACGTCGTTAACACACATAGCAACGGCGTCGATACCCACTGTGTCGTGTTTGTCGGTAAGAAAGGCAATTTTAATTTTTGTGCCTACGCCGTCAGTACCCGAAACAAGAACGGGCTTTTCCATATTTTTAGCCTTTGAAATGTCAAAAAGACCGCCGAAGCCCCCAAGCTCAGTTAAAACCTCGGGGCGGAAGGTTGATTTTACGCTTTCCTTCATAAGCTCTACAGACTTGTAGCCTGCGGTTACGTCAACACCTGCCTGTTTGTAGTCCATTTTTTTTCCTCCGTTAAGTTTAAGTTATTCAGCGTTTAAGCTTGTTAAATAGCTTTCCGCATAGTTTTGATAGCGCTTGTCGGGGTGATTTTCTTTTACCTCAGAGAAATAGATTATAGCCTGAGTATCGTCACCGCTGTCCATAGCGATTCTTCCTAAATAAAAAAGAACGGTGTATTTTGTTTTAAAAAGCTCGTCGGCCTCGTCCGAAGCGCCGGAAGAGTACTCAAGGGCTTTTTTTAAGAATATTTCGGCGCTTTCGCTGTCACCCTCGTTATAGGACTTCTGGCCCAAATCGAGAAGGGCGTTTGCGCCGTTTACAGTTACATTATATATTATGGAATTGTAGATTTCAAGGCTTTCCGCCGAAATTCCCTTTGTATCCATGCCGAAAATAAGGCTGCAGGCGTCTATATAATAAAAGTTGTCATACAGCTCTTTGGCCTTTTTAATGTCGGCTTCTTTCGCCGCAATGTCGGAGCTTACCGAATCGGAGCCTGCCGTTTCCGAGTCTGTTTCCGCAAGAGCGGCTTCCGAAACAACAGCTTCGCCGCTATTCGGCAGCCTGTTGTTGTTTTCAATTATGCCGGGGATAACAAGAAAACAGAAAACAGCGGCGCAGGCGGCTATGCCCAGGAGAAAGGCTGCGGCTTCGACAAACATAGTCGAAGTGAATATGCCCTGTTCCTCCATTGGGGGCGGCTGAACCTCCGTGCTTTTTTTCTTTTGTTCTATATTTCCGGTAATCTTTATAGGCGGGCGTGTTCTGTCGGGACAGAGAATGTTATAGTGAAGAGAGGCCTGGGGGTTTGCCGTGTCTGTGTAAAGAACGGATTTTGTAAGGTCGAGGGCCTTGCTTCTTTCTCCCAAAATAATGTAGCAAAGAGTCATAAGATTGACTGCTTTTAAAAGACGGGGATTAAAATTTATTGCCCCCTTAAGCTTGTTCACAACAGTGTCAAGGCGGCGGCGGATTTTATCCGTGTCTTCGTTTTTAAGATTTATTGTTTTCATAATGGAAAGGGCTTCGTTATAAAGCTTTATACCCATATCCATTTTGTCAAACTCGACTATGTTTTCCTTTGTATATTCCATATAGCCTACGGCCTTGTTGTCGGTTTTTTTATATGAGGCGCTTAGAAGCCAGTGTTTAAAGGCTTCGCCCACCTCGCCAGTTTCCAAATATACAAGGCCTATAAGGTTTCTGGCTTCTATGTTGTGTTTGTTAAACCCTATAGACAGCTTAAGACAGTGAAGGGCGTCTGTAAGGTTTGAAAACTTTACAAGCTCAATGGCTCTGTTATAATATTTGTCTGAAATTTTTTTAAGCTTTGTCATTATTGCCACATCACTGCCGCAAGTATGGCAATGGCGGTCATTTCTATGTATTTCGCCGCCGCATCGGAGACATTTCAAAGTCATATAC
>JAJQCI010000081.1:0-9183 GCA_021202835.1 Clostridiales bacterium
ATTTCCGCAGTGGAAAAATACAATCCCCTTTATTTAAAAGACAACACTGATGAACAGTATGTATCAAACGCAAGCCGTTCTGTTTTCAAAAATAACCGCATCATATCAGATAACGGCAATTTCACACTTATTGCCGATAGAATAAGTCCGTCCGCTACAAACGATGTTGTTATCGTAGACTTAATGAATTTGAGTACCGCAGCAATTTATATAAGTACGGAAAATCTTGAAATAGATTACAGCCGTTCTGAAAGAGAAAATTCTGCTCAAATTGAACAGGAAAAAGAAGCTGCATTATCAGAGGATAACAATATTTTTGAATATCAAGGATACCACTTTAAGCCGATTGGAAATTTTCTTTCCAAAGATGATTTTAATTCATTATCCCGTAATATTGTGTCCCATTCATCGCCCTATATGTCGGTCTATGAAGATTCGGAAATCGCTTATTTCCGTAATGATTTTTACAGAGCAAGCAATAATTCAAAGGCAGATGTTTTTCTCTGTGTGGAAACAGGCAAAATCTTCACTCCCGGTGAAAATATGCTGTTTGAATTTACCGGAGAACATGAACCTATTCCCGAAATAGAAAAGACTGTTTTATCGGAAGAACAGCAGGAAAATGCCGCAGAACCTAAAGCGGAAACCGGTCTGTCTGATAACAGTATGCCTGACATCAGCATAACAGCAGATGACAGAAATAAATACGGCTACACCTCCGATGATCTTCTGCCGTTAAATACCGAAAAGGCACTTGAACTTTTTGACAAGGGAGTGCCGGTATATCTTTTATATATTGACAACACCGAAGCCTTAGCCGAAAACAGAGCAGAAATAGAAAGTTTTGACGGTATTTTCGGTATTGAAGTAGGTGAATGGGAAAAGAGTTTGCAGATTGAGCAAACAAGAAATAACAAGAAAGAGACGGAGCTTTTACATCAGCCGGCAATTTCAAAAAATGATGTTCAAATTGAGCAGAATAAAACCGATGATAGGACAGCTTCTCCTAAATCTTCTGAAAATACTGTTTCCAAACCGCTGAAACAAACCCAACAGGAACAAAAAACTGAGAGGAAAAAAGGCATTATAGGAAATACAACTTACAGATATATACCGAAGAAGCGATATAGAAAATTTGATGTAGATACTGCCGAAAAAATAGCAGACGCTTTTGAAAAGGCCGGACTTAAATACAGTGGTGTGGTCGGAGAAAGTACCACTACTCTGACTTTCAGCGGAAATGACATTGAAAAAGCGGAGACTATAATCGAGCAGGTTAAAAACAATGAATCTGCCAAAGAAAATACCAATGCTGTTGAGAATATTTCTTCAACCTCAGAAACTTCAAAATCAAAAACTGCCAAAAACTCAAAGGTTGAAAATAAAGAAAAAGAAGCTGCTCCGACTATAACACTGGAGGACATAGATTCTGTTTTAAAAAACGGCAGCGGTTTTAAATCCGGGAAGTACCGCATTTACCGTCAGTTTCAAAAACAGGAAAAGAGCAAAGCTAATACAGATTTTTTGAAAAAAGAGTACGGCACAGGCAGCGGAACACATAATTTTTCGGACGGTATACAAGGTTGGACGAACTTTGACACCAAAGGAATATCCATAACAAAATACGGTGATTATGACAATCCTGACGTAAAGCTGAACTGGTCACAGGCTGAAAAACAGATTAAAAAGCTGATTTCAGAAGATAGATATTTTACGGACGAGGACAACAAAAAATATCCGGAATATCTCAAGAGCGTAAATGCTCCGCAGTATGAAATAGATAATTTCATAAAGTCGGTTCACCAAAAATTTATACAGTCAAAAAGCAAACTGCCGCCGGCTGAAAAGCGTGACAGTCTTTCGTTGCGGCTGTCTGATTTTATAAGGTATTTGGACGGCTATGAGCAAGGACTCCTTAAAGAAGTCGGCAGAACAGATCTTGCCAATATATCGGCTGATGAAATGGAAACTCGTTTAAGTGAACCCGAAACTGTTCAGCAGCTTCTTGATTTTCTGAAAAAAGTTCAGGGAGCAACAAGTGATGCTTACAGCAGAAGCAATGCTTGGTATTTCAGACAGGAACTTTCACAGCTTTATCCTATGCAGTATATTTGTAAGGCAGATGATATTGTTTACATCGATTCTGAAAAATATGAGGTTCTCGAAGCTGATAATAACAATTTTATTCTCAGAAATGCAGAAATGGCTCTTGACACAAGAACCCTTTCTTTTGACGAACTACAGAAACAATTAAGTGGGAATACAGCCAATGACATTTATAAAAGAGTAATACCGGAAAATTCAACTCAAAATATAGCCCAAAATCAGCAAATAAATATTGCTTCTGCTCCTACTGTTGAACAATCACAAAATAAAGCGGCAAATATTAATGTAAATTCCATATTAGGACAGTCTTTTTCACAAAATATAATTGATTTGTTTTTACAGCAAGGCAGTAATACGGATAATGCCCGTATGGTGATTGCAACAGAGTTTATGAAACAAAAGCCTATTGAGGAAATAGCCGAAAGTTTAAAAACAGTCTATCATGGGGGCTTTGGTATTCAGGCAGGAAACAGGGCTGTTTCGGCTTGGTATGACGAGGACGGTATTCACCTTTCAGCCGGCAAAACAGCAAGGTATAACAGAAATGCACAAGTAATTTCTTGGGTTGAAGCGGCGGAGCGTATCGGTCAGCTTTTAAACGAGGGAACCTTTGAATCCAATGTTGAATTGGCAGAAGCTGACGGATATGAAAGAGAGCAGCTTGCGGAAAAAGTATTACATCTTTATCGTGACATAAGTGATGAGGGTAAAGAACAAAATTTATTTTTATCTCTTAAAACAGCTTTGTCGGGTGTTTCCGCCGGTTTTCCTGAGCAAAAAAGTTTTCTGAAAGCAAAACTTGACGATTCCGAATTTAGAAAAGCCCTTTCAGCCGATTTTGATGTATTTAAAACCGCATATAATCAAGACCGAAATGTTTTGAGGTTTCATTATCACAAGGTTGACAGCATAGACAGGGATTTAAAGGAGCTTGAACTGCCGAGAATAGGTTTTGAATCCAATATGACTGCTGTACCGGCTGTAAACGAGTTTATTACCGATGATGAAATCAATGCCGACCTTGCGAGGGGTTCCGGAGTAGAAGGCGGCAAGGGTAGGATTTATAATTATTTTACGAAGAATCATACTTTACAGGAAAAAGCCGATTATATCAAAAATGAGTATGGTATAGGCGGTCACAGCCACGCCCTTTCGGGTTCTACAGGCAGTGATCAATGGCACGATTCAAAAGGTATTAATTACAAAAAGAAAAATTGTAAAGATGTAAAAATGAGTTGGTCACAGGCTGCCAAACGTATAAGTGAAATAATTGAGAAAAATAACTATTTAAGTAAAGAAGAAAAAAATCTGCCGAAAGAAAAGCCTGATAAAGAACAGGAAATTTCTATAGAGCCGCCTTTAAGAAATAATGTGAATAATGATATTACCGAAGAAAAAAGTCACGACAATGGCATTGACGAAGCTGTTCAAAACAAAACAGAAAGTACATCTTATATCCCTATCTATAAAAATACCGGAAAATATGCCGCTGAAAACAATGAAATGGATATGTTTAGGGCATCAAATAAGGAAAATCGAAAATGCAGGGAAGCCATAGAAAATGCAATAAAGGAAAATTTCAACGGTATGTATCTTGATCCAAAGGCAGTTGACGGGGTTATTGATAAGTTCGGAACTGACAGAGTTTCATATTTATTAGCGGCCACAATTAAGGCAAAGAAAGATTATGACAAGCGTTTTTCCAATTCAAACATAAAATGGGCAGACAGTGTTGACACGTCTTTTCGCCGTCCTGATTCATTTTCGGAAATCATAAGCAGCCATTCGGCAATCTTAGACGGATTTATAAGATTATTCAGAGAAAGCATTGAAAAGGACAGAGAGCTTGCAAAGCCTAATAAAGAAAAAACATTTGAAGATGTTGCTGAAAATGTTAATAAGCCTGTGGAATATTTTACACCTACGGTTAAGGCTGTTATAAATGATTTAAGCAATTCAACTGATAAACGCTACTATGTTCGGATTTGGAGCAGCACCGACGGCAAAAATTATTCTGACACAGGGAACGGCAGATATTTTAATGATTTGGAAATGGCAAAGAATTTTGCCACTGAAATTATTGACGGTAAATATAACGATATTATAGCCTTCACAGCAAAATATGATGAAATATACAAGGAGTTAGAAGATAATCCCGAAAAGCTGAACGAGTATAAGGTTAATGGAAATGATTTTGATGAAGCAGTAAATAATGATTCGTACAAATATTATCTCAAATATATAAGTGTCAGAGGTGACGATTTTACAGGAGACAGGGAGCAGACAGCTTTTGTACTGGCTTTAAATGAAATTTCAAGGCAGAAATATTTGGGAAGTGAAAAAAAGGAAGAAGCAGAAGCTATAGCCGAACCTATAACTGATACGGTCAAAGAAAAGATTGCCGACAAGCCTGAAAATTTCCGTATTACCGATTACGATTTTACTTCGGTAAAGCCGAGAGATAAATTCAGAGATAACGTAAATGCCATAAGAACGCTGTTTGCTGTTGAAAGTGAAAACAGACAGGCAACTCCGGAAGAACAGGAAATACTTTCAAAATATGTCGGTTGGGGCGGACTGGCTGATGCTTTTGATGCCGGCAAATACAGTTGGATAAGTGAATATAATGAGCTTAAAAATCTTTTGCCTGAAAAGCAGTATAATTCCGCAAGGGCCTCAGTTACGGATTCATTTTACACTCCCCCTGTTGTTATTTCTTCTATATATAAAGCCCTTAAAAACGTAGGCTTTGAGGGCGGCAGAATATTAGAGCCTTCAATGGGTGTGGGAAATTTCTTCGGTATGCTGCCCGAAGATTTAAGAGAAACTTCAAAATTATACGGTGTGGAGATTGATGATATATCGGGTCGAATTGCAAAGCTGCTGTATCCAAATGCAAACATACAGATAAAGGGCTTTGAAGATACTTCTTTTAACAGCAACTCCTTTGACCTGGCTGTGGGCAATGTGCCTTTTGGAAATATTCGCATAACAGACAGGGATTTTAAAGAAAGAAATCTTATACACGATTATTTCTTTAAAAAATCACTTGACAGGGTTCGTCCCGGCGGTGTTGTGGCTTTTATCACCAGTAAAGGCACTCTTGATAAAAAAGACAACTCAGTTAGAAAGTACCTTGCCGAAAGAGCCGATTTAATCGGGGCAATAAGACTACCAGATAATGTTTTTAAACGTAATGCCGGAACGGAAGTAACTTCCGACATTATATTTTTACAAAAGAGAGAGTTTCCGAGAGACTTGGAAAAAGAGCCGCTTCCCGATTGGGTCAATGTTTCAGCCAACCTTGCCGGTATTGAAATGAACTCATATTTTATAGAAAATCCTCAAATGGTTCTTGGTGAAATGCAAGAGGTTTCGGGGCGGTTCGGCACAAGGGTTATATGCTCTCCTTATGAAAATGCCGACCTTTCAGAATTGCTTGACGAAGCCGTTTCTCATATAAAAAAGATTGAGCCGAATGAAATTATAGATGAGGTTACTGTTGAAAATACCGATATATCCCAAAATGATATTATTACAGAAAATGCCTCCGGTAATGAAACTGTTTCCGAAAGCCAAAACCTTGCCGATGACAACGATAACAAAGCCGTATCCGAAAACAAGGATAATGACGGACCGTCAACCGTCTTTGAAGATGAGGACTTTGAAAACGAGGTTGACCCGATGGGACATAGAAATTTCTGCTATGATATTGTAGACGGAAAAATATATTTTCGTGAAAACGATATGATGAAAAAGCAGGATTTAAAGAGTTTTCATACAAAAGATGCCTTTGAAAGATTGTCGGGTATGATTGAGATAAGCAAGTGTTTGCAGGAATTAATAAGATTCCAACTTGAAAATTATGAGGATGAGTATATTGTAAAGCAGCAAAAAAAACTCAATAAATTGTATGATGATTTTACGGCAAAGTACGGTCTGCTTTCAAGCCGTTCCAACAAAAATATCTTCAAAGACGATGATACGGCTCCTCTGCTCCAATCTCTTGAAAACCTTAATGAAAAGGGAGAGCTTGAAAGCAAGGCGGATATTTTCACAAAAAGAACAATTATCCCTTATACGGAAATAACAAGCGTTGATACGGCAAGCGAAGCACTGGCTGTTTCCATTTCCGAAAAAGCAAAGGTTGACTTGGATTTTATGTCAGAGTTATGCTCAAAACCAAAAGATGAGATTGTAAACGAATTGGAGGGTGTAATATTTGAAAATCCCTTTACAAAGAAATATGAGACTGCCGACGAATATCTTTCCGGCAATGTCAGAAAAAAACTTGCCGATACCGAAAAATTTGTAAAAGTATTTAAAGAACAGGCTGAAAAATATACGAGTAATATTGAGGCACTTAAAAAGGTTCAGCCTGCGGATTTGCTGCCGTCGGAAATATTTGTACAGCTTGGCTCGACCTGGATTCCTCCTAAATATTATGAGGAATTTATGTATGACTTACTGGAAACACCGGACAGATGCAAAAGTGACAATATTTCATTTTGTAATAGAAATCCTTTTTTAAGCTCCGGCAGGCACAGCAGCAGGTCAATAATAGCCATAGATTACAATGAACATTCCGCAACTTTCGCTATAAGCAATAAAAGTAACTACGCCGCTGATTCTAACAATATGTTGGCAAATAAAACCTACGGAACGGACAGGAAAAATGCCTATCAGATTTTGGAAGATTCCCTTAATATGAAACAGGTTAAAATTTTTGATTATTATGAGGATATAGACGGCAAAAAGAAGGCTGTGCTTAATCAAAAGGAAACTATTCTTGCCCAAAACAAGCAAACTCTTATTAAAAATAAGTTTAAAGAATGGATTTTTGACGATGCAAAGCGAACAAAGGAACTTTGCCGCTTATATAATGATAAATTTAACTGTGACAATCCCCGCCAGTATAACGGCGAACATATAAATTTTGTGGGAATGAATCCGGAAATAACTCTGCGTGAACATCAGAGAAATGCTATTGCCCATACTTTATACGGCGGAAATACACTGCTTGCACACGTAGTTGGCAGTGGAAAAACCTATGAAATGGTGGCTTCTGCTATGGAAAGCAAACGGCTTGGGCTGTGTCATAAAAGTCTTATTGTTGTACCGAAAGCAATAGTAAACCAGTTTGCAAAAGAATTTATGCAGCTTTATCCGGCCGCAAACATACTTGTTCCCGGTGAAAATGACTTTTCAGAGAAAAATCGTCGGAAGTTCTGTTCACGAATCTCTACAGGGAATTACGATGCTATCATCATCAGCCATAACCAGTTTGAGCGTATTCCTCTGTCAAAAGAAAGACAAATAGAATACATACAAAATCAAATTGATGAAATAATAGATAATCTTGAAGAATTGAAAAGACAGAAAGGCGAGCGTGGCTTTACCGTAAAAGAGCTTGAATCAACAAAGAAAAATCTTCAAAACAAACTGAAAGCCCTTAACAATGATGAACGCAGAGATACAACGATAACCTTTGAGGAATTGGGAGTTGACAAGCTGTATGTAGACGAAGCACATATGCACAAAAATTTGTTTTTCACAAGTAAAATGGGGAGAAATGTTGCGGGTGTCAACACTTCAAGCAACAGTCAAAGGGCTACGGATTTGCAAATGAAGTGTCAGTATTTAGACGAAATAACAGGCTCAAAAGGTGTTGTTTTTGCTACAGGCACACCTGTTTCAAACAGTATAGCGGAACTTTTCACTATGCAAAGGTACCTTCAAAATGACAAGCTGAAAGAACTGCATATAGACAATTTTGACAGTTGGGCAAGCACATATGCGGAGACAAAAATGGCTTTGGAGTTAGCCCCGGAAGGCAAGGGATACCAAATGAAAACGAGGTTTGCTAAATTCTCAAACTTGCCCGAACTTATGAATATGTTCAAAGAGATTGCAGATGTTAAGACAGGCGATGTTTTAAATCTCCCGGTACCCGAAGCACATTTCCATACCATATCGGCAGAAGCAAGCCAACATCAAAAGGATATGGTTGACGGTCTTGCAAAGAGAGCCGAAAAAATCCGAAACCGCTTAGTAGACCCAACAGAAGATAATATGCTTGCGGTCACAAATGACGGAAGAAAGCTTGCCTTAGACCAAAGGCTTATGAATCCGCTTCTGCCCGATGAGCCGAACAGCAAAATCAATATGTGTGTGGAAAATGTATTTAAAATATGGCAGGACGAAGCCGAAAACAAGTCTACACAGATAATTTTTTCCGACCTTTCAACCCCAAACACCACAGGCTTTAATGTATATGACGATATAAAGAAAAAACTCATCGACAAAGGCATACCGCAGGAACAAATTGCCTTTATACACGATTGCAAAACAGATGTTCAGAAACAAAACCTTTTCACAAAGGTAAATAACGGTGAAGTGCGTGTGTTGTTAGGCTCTACAAGCAAGTTGGGAACAGGTGTAAACTGTCAAAAGAGACTGAAAGCTGCTCATCACGTAGATTGTCCGTGGAAGCCTGCGGACTTGGCTCGTGCGCCCGTAAAGGTGATATAATAAATATACCTTTGGCAAGGTATTAGGATAGTATCTTACAGTCCTATCATCAACCGATTTACCTGTGAGGGAAACCAAAAATCAGGGAACATAGCACATCGGTAAAACCATAAGTCAGTTAATTACCAAACTGCGACTGAATGGGGAGATGAAAAGTTAAGTACGAGGATAAAGCCCATACTGGTTGAACGATAGTCCAAACGGTCTGTGTCGGGACTATGACGTAAGGTAGTTATAAATCGTCATATCACAGCACTCTTGTTTCGCTGTGGCAGAAGCAAGAGCATAGATAGGTTGTGACGTATATGCAATAAGCATAAAAGGATGGAAGTCGTATCCGACAACTTAACGAGCCAAACAGTTATTATATTACTAAACGGGGATTACCTAAGTCGAAACGCTTGATTTTCAAGCTATTAAGTATCAGCTTATGAATATTCGATATGGTAACGGAGCCTTCATAGTAGTCGGAGCATGTTAATGGCATGTACATGGCGAAGGAAGGCAGTTTATAACATTAACAATATAGAAAGGAAGATGTGTGAT
>JAJQCI010000081.1:9193-10521 GCA_021202835.1 Clostridiales bacterium
TAACCAAAAAGATTATAAATATGAGCGTTTATATCGTTTACTTTATAATGAGAAAATGTACTTAATTGCATACCAAAATATTTATTCCAATGACGGAAGTATGACAAAAGGCACCGACAATAAAACTATTGACGGTATGAGTATTGAAAGAATACAAAAAATAATACTTTCACTTAAAGATGAAAGCTATCAGCCTAAACCTGCAAAAAGAACCTACATACCAAAGAAAAACGGCAAAAAGCGTCCACTTGGCATACCGTCTTTTGATGACAGACTGCTTCAAGAAGTTATAAGAATGATTTTAGAAGCAATTTATGAGGGTAGTTTTGAACAAACTTCCCACGGCTTCAGACCAAATAAAAGCTGTCATACTGCACTTATCAAAATTCAAAAGACATTTACAGGTGTAAAATGGTTCATTGAGGGAGATATTAAAGGTTTCTTTGACAATATCAACCATAATACACTTATTAATATTTTAAAAGAACGCATTAATGACGAAAGATTTCTGCGGTTAATAAGAAAGTTTTTAAATGCAGGTTATATGGAAAATTGGACTTTTCATAATACTTATTCGGGTACACCGCAAGGCGGAATAATAAGCCCTATACTTGCCAACATTTATTTGGATAAGTTTGACAAATATGTAAATGAGTACATTAAAAACTTCAATAAAGGAAAAAAACGTGATAGAACAACCGAATATCGAAGAAATGAGGTTGAACTGCGAAATGCTCGACAAATATTTAAAAATGCAGATAATGATGTTGAAAAGAAAAATGCAATTGCTCTTATTAGACAATTGGAAAAGGAAAGAGTAAATATTCCTTGCACTGACCCTATGGATAGCAGCTATGCGAGACTGTTTTACGTCAGGTATGCTGATGACTGGCTATGCGGCGTTATAGGCTCAAAAAATGATTGCAAAAAAATAAAGGAAGATTTTAAAAACTTTCTTTTGGATAAACTGCAATTAGAATTATCGGAAGAAAAAACTCTTATCACCAATGCCAAAAAGAGTGCAAAATTTCTCGGTTTTGAAATCAGGATAAGACATAGCAACTTAACCAAAAGAGACAAATTAGGCAAACTTGTTAGAAATTATACAGGTCGTATTGTCTTAGAAGTATCAAGTGACATAATAAAAAAGCGTTTGATTGATACAGGTGCTATGAAACTTATATACCATAATGGAAAAGAAATCTGGAAGCCAAAAAGTCTTTACAGAATGAAAGACTGTGATAATTTGGAAATCCTTGATTACTATAACAGTAAAATAAGAGGATTTTACAATTATTATTGTATTGCAAACAACAGCTCAATTATTA
>JAJQCI010000034.1 GCA_021202835.1 Clostridiales bacterium
ATATTGTAAAATATAATAAAGTGAAAGCGGATTGTAAACTTATATATCAGGAAAGGAGACTATATGAATATAAGAGAATTTAACGAAAATGACAGACAGGATTTTCTGATTATGTCGAAAAGATTTTACTGCGGCGGCGCAACGCTTCGTGATATTCCCGAAAAGCACAGAACCGACACCTTTGACGAAATTATGAAGAAAAATCCTCTTGTTAAGGGATATATTTTCGAAAATTCGGCTGAAACGGTGGGCTACGGCCTTTTGACATTTTTCTATAGCTGTGAAGCCGGCGGCACAGTCTGTCTTATTGACGAAATATATGTTAAGCCCGACTACAGGGGTATGGGCTTCGGCACACAATATTTATATTATGTTTTCAGAAAATATCCCGACTGCAGGTTCCGCCTTGAGGTCAGGCCAAATAAAATAGGGGCTGTTAAGCTTTATGAAAAGCTGGGCTTCAAAAAAATAAACTACAATCAATATATAAGAGAGTAAAAATCAGGAAAGCCCCGGTTAATTTACTTAATTTCCGGGCAGGGAGGATTTTAAATGCTTAATTATAAAAACAAGCCGGTAATAGCAATGCTTCATTTAAAGGGAAGTGACAGCCGTGACAGGGCCGAGAGAATGAAGAGAGAACTGGATATTTACATAAAAAGGGGAATCGACGGCGTTATGGTTCAGGATTATTTCGGAACCGCCGAAGACTGCAGGGCGGCCCTTGAATATCTTAAAACAAATATACCCGATTTCTGCTACGGCATAAACATAAGAAAAGACAACAGGCTGACCTTTGAGCTTGCGGAGGAATATAGCGCCCATTTTATTCAAATAGGCTCCGTAAGCGGCCATCTGGCTCCCGATGAAGACAGAGCCTTCGGCGAAGAGCTTAACAGTCTCAGAAAAAACAGCTCATTTGACGTTTTGGGCGGCGTAAGGTTTAAATATCAGCCTATACTCAGCGGAAGAAGCACAGAAGAGGACCTTAAGGTGGGAATGACTCGCTGCGACGCCGTATGCACAACAGGAGGAGGAACGGGTATGGACTGCCCGACGGAAAAGCTTATTGAGTTTAAGGGCTATATGGGCGGCTTTCCCCTTATTGCCGCTGCAGGAGTCACCGGAGACAACGTAAATGAAAAGCTTAAATATGCCGACGGCGCTATAGTCGGCAGCTGGTTTAAAGAGGGCCATTCGGCTGAAAACGAAGTATGCGACGAATATGTTAAACAGTTTGCCGAACAGATGAGGATTTTAAGGGAAGGTTAAAATACATAAAAATACCGAAGCATAAAACAAATCCAAGCTGTTTTAGGCTTCGGCATTTTTTAACCTGCCGGTTTTGTTACGTCAATCCATTTTATATAGCCGGAATATTTTTCAAGCTCGGGAATTGTCATTTCTATGGCAGAGTTTGAACTGCCGCAGGCCGGAAAAACAGTTTCAAACCTTTTAAGCGACTCGTCAAGATAAACCTCCACACCCTCTTTTAAGGCGAAGGGGCAGACTCCCCCTGCCATATGGCCGGTTAATTCCTCTGTGTCTTCGAATTTTAACATCTTAGCCTTTGTCGAAAATTCGGCTTTATATTTGGAATTGTCAATCTTAACGTCTCCTGCCGTTACGATAACTATTACTCTGCCTTTGGCGTCGAAAGACAGTGTTTTTGCGATTCGCTCGCCTTTACAGCCCAAAGCCGCCGCAGCAAGCTCTACCGTGGCGCTTGAAACGTCGAATTCTTTTATTCTGTCTTCGATTCCCATTTTTTTGAAATATGCTTTTACCTTGTCTATAGACATACATTTACCTCCCTATAGTGATTTTTACACTACACTGATTATACTCCCAAAAAGCTTTTTTATCAACCGATATATGCAAAAAAACGTGTGTGCATACAGGCACATTTTTTTCTCAGGAGAATAAAATATAGAATAAGGCGTTGGGATGTGTTAAAATAATGCAGAATTTCCGGCGAACGGACAGCTTTCCCCCTAAACTGAGCGCCGAAGAAGAGGAAAAATATATATGTGAAAAAGAAAACGGCTCACAGGAAGCCAAAAACGCCCTTATTGAACACAATATAAGGCTTGTGGCCCATATAGTCAAAAAATACCCCAACTATCAAAAGGAAACCGAGGATTTAATCTCTATAGGCTCAATAGGGCTTATAAAAGCGGTAAACACCTATAACTCCGAAAAGAAAACAAGGCTTTCAACATATGCCGCAAGGTGTATTGAAAACGAGGTTCTTATGCACATAAGACAAAACAAAAAACACCGCTCCGACTGTTATCTTCAGGACACGGTTGGCCTTGACAAGGACGGAAACGAGGTCACCCTGCAGGACAGAATAGCCGATGACGAAAAACCCGTAGACGAACAGGTTGAAACGAAGCTTGAAATACACAGACTTCAAAAAAGCATAGGTGACAGCCTAAGCGACAGGGAAAAGCTTATTTTAAAAATGCGCTACGGCCTTTTGGGCGGAGATGAGCTTACCCAAAGGGAAATAGCCGAAATTCTCGGAATAAGTCGAAGCTATGTCAGCCGAATAGAAAAGAAGGCCCTTTCAAAATTAAAGGCAGAGCTTGACCCCCAATAGGCGAAATGTTCGCCTATACATATACATATTAAAGCATTTTGGTTTTTGCGCAGGCAAAGCCCTTTTTTATTGCGCAAATTTATTGCGGAACATAATATTTTTTAGGCTTTTGAGGAGAAAAGGAGGGGCTGTTTTGAAGAATTCTTCTTCCTGTTTCGATAAATTTTTTAACGGAGGGTAAGTATAATTAAGGAGTAAGGAGGCAGAAAAATGATAACAATATATGCCGATGTTTTATTTGCGGTTAATTTTGCAATGCTGTCATTTGTTCTTATTATTATGAGAATGTTTTTAAGAAAAAAGAAAAGCTTTCTTCTGTGTTTTGCTGCGGCGGCCGCAGGCAGCCTGGGTTATATTTTAATTTCGTTTTGGGATAAGGCTTTTTTCCTAAGAAACATAGCCGGATATTCTCTTTTAATTCTTCTCTGTGCCTGTATAGCCTATATCCCGGAAAGCTTTAAGGCGGCTTTAAGGCTGTGGGGGCTATTGTACATATTTACATTCGCCGTAGGGGGAATATGTTCGGGAATATTTTACTATTCCAATGCAGGAGGCTATATAAGCGAAAATTTGAGTTTCGGTTTTAAAAGCATAGGTCTTAAGCTGTTTTCGGCTTCAGTGCTTTTTTCATATTTTATTATTAAAGCAGGGCTTAAGATATATGAAAACAGAGTTATAAAAGGGAGAGTGTTTTACAGTGTTGTTTTGAGCCTAAACGGCAGAAAAGCGGAGTTTAAGGCTTTGGGTGACACAGGAAATTCACTTAAAGACAAAATATCGGGCAAAACCGTTCTCGTGGCCGAATATGAGGCGGTTAAAGGACTTTTGCCCCGGGCGGAGCTTTTAAAGGAGGACCTGGCAGGCTATATATCCGGCTTCGGCGAGAGTATTAAATTCAGCCTTGTGCCTTATAAAAGTCTGGGAAACAGCGACGGGCTTCTGTTTTGCTTTCAGGCCGACGCCGTTTTTATAGACGGAAAGCCCTGTGACAACATTATTATAGGAATCTCATTTTCTAAGCTGTCATCCGACGGCAGCTTCAAGGGGCTTATAAACACAGAGGCCCTAATTTCCGGGGAGGTTGACAAAAATGCTTTCAATGCTGCTTAAATTTATCAGAAATTTTTTTGCAAGGGAAGAAAGGGGAGAAATTTATTACATAGGCGGTTCGGAGGTTTTGCCTTCGCCCTTGAGCCTTGAAGAGGAGGTTAAATATACATCTATGCTGGGTACGGAAACCGAAGGGGAAGCAAAAAAAATTCTAATAGAACATAATCTGCGGCTTGTTGTTTACATAGCGAGACGCTTCGAAAACACGGGCATAAATGTGGAAGACTTAATTTCAATAGGCACGATAGGTCTTATAAAGGCCATAAACACGTTTAAAACAGACAAAAACATAAAGCTTGCCACATATGCTTCAAGATGTATAGAAAATGAAATTCTTATGTTTTTAAGGCGAAACACCCGGGTAAGGGCGGAGGTTTCAATAGATGAACCCCTTAATGTAGACTGGGAGGGAAACGAGCTTCTTCTTTCCGACATTTTGGGAACGGACGTAGACATAATATACAAGGGAATAGAAGAGGAGGTAGACAAAAACCTTCTTAATGACGCAATAAGCCGGCTTTCCACAAGAGAAAGAATTATAATAGAGCTTCGCTTCGGCCTGAAAAACGGCGGTGAAGAAATGACACAAAAGGAGGTTGCCGACAGGCTTGGAATAAGCCAAAGCTATATTTCAAGACTTGAGAAGAAAATTATATCAAGGCTTAAAAAAGAAATTATTAAGCTGATGTAACACGGCGGCAAACGACTCAGTCGCCGGTTAAAGGCAGATTCGGCCATTTTGCCTAAGAGACTTACTTACAGTTAAAACCCCCTAATTTCAGTATTAATTGTATATATTTACCAAATAAATCATAGTAAATTGGTTGGAAATAGTGCAATCGGCAAAAATTTTTTCAATTTTTGTATTTACTATTTTAAATTATGTGGTATAATGAAAGCATAGGGTATTTTGTGCCTGCGGTTTTATGCAGGCCGTCCGTAACCGGAAAAAGTACGGACACAGAAAATATTTCTCATCAATATGGTATGAGCCTGCTTTAAAGTAAAGGAGTTTTAAAGACGGGCAAATGCCAAAATAATAATTAAGGGGGACAATAAAATGCCTAGAATGCAAACTATGGATGGTAACCAGGCTGCTGCTGAAGTATCATATGCTTTTACAGAAGTTGCCGGTATCTTCCCAATCACTCCTTCATCACCTATGGCTGAACACGTTGACGAAGACGCAGCCAGAGGCAAGAAGAACATTTTCGGTCAGACAGTTAAGGTTGTAGAAATGCAGTCTGAAGCAGGTGCAGCCGGTACTGTACACGGTTCACTTTCAGCAGGTGCTTTAACAACCACCTACACAGCATCTCAGGGACTTCTTCTCATGATTCCCGATATGTACAAAATCGCAGGCGAGCTTCTTCCCTGTGTTATCCATGTTTCAGCAAGATGTGTAGCTTCTCACGCTCTTAACATCTTCGGCGACCACTCAGACGTTATGGCCTGCCGTGCTACGGGTTTTGCTATGCTTGCTTCTTCAAGCGTTCAGCAGGTTATGGACTTAGGTGCTGTTGCTCACCTTTCCGCTATCAAGGGTAAGGTTCCTTTCCTTCATTTCTTCGACGGTTTCAGAACATCTCATGAAATCCAGAAGATTGAACTTCTTGACTATGACGATCTTGCAAACCTTGTTGACAAGGACGCTGTTAAGGAATTCAAGGCTCACGCTCTTAATCCCGAACACCCCGTAACAAGAGGTACAGCTCAGAACCCCGATATCTTCTTCCAGGCAAGAGAAGCTTGTAATCCCTACTATGACAACGTTCCCGCTGTTGTAGAAGAATACATGGCTGAAATCAGCAAGATTACCGGAAGAGATTATCAGCTCTTCAACTACTACGGTGCTCCCGATGCCGAGAAGGTTATCGTTGCTATGGGTTCCGTATGTGACTGTATTGAAGAAACTATTGACTACTTAACAGCTAAGGGCGAAAAGGTCGGTCTTGTTAATGTTCACCTTTATAGACCCTTCGTAGCTGACAAGTTCCTTGCTGCTATTCCCAAGACAGCTAAGAAGATTGCTGTTCTTGACAGAACAAAGGAACCCGGTTCACAGGGTGAACCTTTATACTTAGACGTTTGTACAGCTTTCTATCAGGCCGGCGACGTTAGAGAAATCGTAGGCGGACGTTACGGTCTCGGTTCAAAGGACACAACTCCCGCTCATATTCTTTCAGTTTATGAAAACCTTGACGCTGAAAAGCCCATCAACGGCTTCACAATCGCTATCAAGGACGACGTTACAAACCTTTCACTCGAAGCAGGTCCCGAAATCGACGTTACAGGCGAACACACAATCTCCTGCAAGTTCTGGGGTCTCGGTTCAGACGGTACTGTTGGTGCTAACAAGAACTCCATCAAGATCATCGGTGACCACACAGACATGTATGCACAGGCATACTTTGAATATGACTCAAAGAAGTCAGGCGGTCTTACAATTTCTCACCTTCGTTTCGGTAAAGACCCCATCAGAAGTCCTTACTATGTAAAGACAGCTGACTTCGTTGCTCTTCACCAGCAGTCATATCTTACAAAATATGATGTTGTTTCAGACATCAAGCCCGGCGGAAAGTTCCTTCTTAACACAATCTGGTCAGACGAAGAGCTCAATACTCATCTTCCTGCAGCAGTAAAGAAGGCTATCGCCGAAAAGAATATTGAACTTTACACAATCAACGCTGTTGAAATCGGTAAAGAGCTCGGCTTAGGCAGCAAGTTCAACGCTGTTCTTCAGGCTGCTTTCTTCGATATCGCCAACATCATCCCCAGAGAAGACGCTGTTGACTATATGAAGCAGGCTATTAAGAAGACATACGGCCGTAAGGGTGACGCTATCGTTAACATGAACTACAACGCTGTTGACGCCGGTATTTCAAGATATCACAAGGTTGAAATTCCTGCTGACTGGGCTGACGCTGTTGATGCTCCTGCTGCTGCAGCTGCTGACAGACCTGATTTCATCAAGAACGTATGCGACGTTATGAACGCAGCAAACGGCGACTCACTTCCCGTTTCAGCTTTCAAGGGTATCGAAGACGGTACATTCATCGCAGGTACAGCTGCATATGAAAAGAGAGGAATCGCTATCGATGTTCCCGTTTGGGACGCTTCAAAATGTATCGAATGTAACCAGTGTTCATACATCTGTCCTCACGCAGCTATCAGACCTTTCCTTCTTACAGATGAAGAAGTAGCTGCTTCACCTGCTCCTCTTACAGTTAAGCCTGCTATGGGCATCAAGGAACCTGCCGGTCTTAAGTTCAAGATTCAGGTTGACGTTCTTGACTGTCTTGGATGCGGAAACTGTGTTGATGTATGTCCTGCTAAGGAATCAGCTCTTAAGATGGTTCCCATCGACTCACAGAGAGATGAAATTCCTGCTTGGGATTATCTTGTAAATCTTCCCACAAAGGCTAATCCTCTTAACAAGTCAACTGTTAAGGGCAGCCAGTTCGAGAAGCCTTTATTCGAATTCTCGGGCGCTTGTGCAGGCTGCGGCGAAACACCTTACGCTAAGCTTATCACACAGCTCTTCGGTGACAGAATGTATGTTGCTAACGCTACAGGATGTTCTTCAATCTGGGGCGGCTCCGCACCTACAACACCTTATACAACAAATGACAAGGGCCAGGGTCCTGCATGGTGTAACTCACTCTTCGAAGACAACGCAGAATTCGGTCTTGGTATGTATACATCAGTTAAGCAGCAGAGAGAGCTTGTTAAGATGAAGGCTGAAGCCCTTATCGAAGCTTCACCTTGTGACAAGGTTAAGGCTGCATGCGCTGCATGGATTGACACAATGTTTGACGGCGATGCTTCAAAGGCTACCTCCGCTTCTCTCGTTGAGGCTCTTGAAGGCTTCATCGCAGGCGGCGCAGAAGGCGAAGCTAAGGAGCTTGCTGAAGCTATCCTCGAAGCTAAGGATCAGCTCGTTAAGAAGAGCCAGTGGATCTTCGGCGGCGACGGCTGGGCTTATGACATCGGCTACGGCGGACTTGACCACGTTCTCGCTTCAGGCGAAGACGTTAACGTATTCGTATTCGATACAGAAGTTTACTCCAACACAGGCGGACAGGCTTCTAAGTCAACTCCCAGATCAGCTATCGCTAAATTCGCTGCATCAGGCAAGAAGATTCGTAAGAAAGACCTCGGTATGATGGCTATGTCCTACGGCTATGTATATGTTGCTCAGGTTAACATGGGCTATGACAAGAGCCAGCTTATCAAGGCTCTTGTAGAGGCTGAAAGCTATCACGGACCTTCACTTGTTATAGGTTATGCTCCCTGTATCAACCACGGCATCAAGATGAACTTCTCACAGAGAGAAGCTAAGAGAGCCGTTGAATGCGGATATTGGCAGAACTATCGTTATAACCCCACTCTTGAAGCAGAAGGAAAGAATCCTTTCTCACTTGATTCTAAGGAACCCAAGGAATCATTCCAAGACTTCATCAAGAGCGAAGTACGTTATAACTCACTTGCACGTCAGTTCCCCGATACAGCTCAGGAACTCTTCGAACAGTGCGAAGCAGACGCAGTAAGACGTCTTAATAAGTATAAAGAACTCGCAGCTAAATAATATTATTTAAACAGATAATATATATATAAATTCAGACAAACCGGGGCTTCGGCTTCGGTTTGTTTTTCTTTCGGCGAAGATGAATATAAAACCGCATTAAAACAGACCGGCTTAGGTTATCAACAGCCGGCCTGCTTTTATTCACTTAAATTATTTTCGCAAATACAGTTCATTACTACGCTTATCATCATTTCTTTTTCACCGGGATTTGATTCTGCAATCATAATTGTTAAAGCAACTAATGTATGATCGTCTATCAATTTTTCGTTATTAAAAAAAAGCTTTCCGTTTTTGTCTAAAAAGTATAAGAACATTGCCGCAGCTATTCTCTTGTTGCCGTCATAAAAGCTGTGGTTTTTGGTTATAAAATATAAAAGATTGGCGGCTTTTTCCTCTAAAGAAGGGTAAACATCGACTCCGCCGAAGGCCTGATATATATTTCCTATGCTTCCTTTAAAAGAATCGTCCTTTTCATTTCCGAACAAATCGGAATCGGATGAAAACTTCATACTGTCGATTACTTTTCTGCATTCCTCATATGTCAGCACATATGCAGAAGCATTTCCCGAAGGTCTTTTCATTGTTTGATGATCATAGTCATCCAGCAGGTCCAAAGCAGTGTTATACCGCTCTATTACAGAAAGCACCTGTTTCGCATCAAGATTGTTTTGGGTTCGCTTCATAATTCGTATAACCTCGTTAAGCTGTTTTATACGATTATTATTCACGGCATATCCCTTTAATATGTAATCACGCAGTACAGAATTTGACCAACGCCTGAATTCTATACCCCTTGTTGATTTTACTCTGTATCCTACAGACATTATCATATCTATATTATAATATTCAGTCATATGTGTCTGTGTTTTGCCCTCAATTGCACCGTGCTGAGTGGTAGTCGCAAATTTTGCGACTACCACTTGACCGCTCAGTTCTTCTTTTCGGGCATTTGCTATGTGCTTTCCTATAGTTTTTACATCACGGTCAAAAAGCTCTGCCATTTGCTGTCTGTTTAACCAAACTGTGTCGTCTTTTATAATTGTTTTTAAGCTTACTATTCCGTCAGAAGATTGGAATAATGCCAATTCTGCAGTTTCCCTCATATAAATTCACTCCTTTTTGTGAACTGCGTTAATTATTGAAAAATTTATAAACTGTTTTCTGTTTGTATTCATCTCCGGGATAGAGAATAGGGGAGGGGAAGCCGGACTGGTTTACTGCATTGGGGAAATGCTGGGCTTCTATACACAGGGCGCTTGAGACTCCGTAAAGGGCGCCCTTTTTGCCCCGTCTTTCGGAAAGAAGCCCACAGCTATAGAGCTGTGCCCCTTCCATATTTGTTTCAAAGCTCATGCCTATTCCCGTTTTTTTACAAGTCACGGTTACAGAGGGACCGGCATCATTTTTTAAAACATAGTTGCAGTCAAGGCCGGACGGCAGGGCCTTAAGCCTTTCACCCAAAAGCACAGGCTTTTTAAAATCAAAAGGCGTTCCCTCCAGTGGGCGTATTTCCCCAGTAGGGATATTTTCGCTGTCAGATGGAGTGTAATAGTCGGAATTTACACTTACAGCATGGTCAAAAATCCTGCCGTCTCCTGCCAAATTAAAATATGTGTGATTTGTAAAATTCACTGGAGTGGGTTTGTCTGTTTCTGCCAGATATTCTATTATGAGGGAACTGTCTTTAAGTGTATATGTAACCCTGACACTTAAATTTCCGGGAAAGCCGCCGTCACCGTCTTTTGAAACAGTTTTGAAGGTTACTGAATTTTCGCCTGTTTCATAATCCCAAAGGACCATATAAAGCCCGGCGCTTCCGCTGTGGTTGCAGTTGTTTCCGTCGTTTTTTTCAAGGCTGTATTTCTTTCCGTCTATGGAAAATTCGGCTCCTTTTATTCTGTTTGCGCAGGGCCCCACAATTGCCCCCATACAGCCGTCATTATTTAAATATTCTTCCAAGGTGTCATAGCCCAGAGCTACGTCGGTCATTCCTCCGAATTTATTCGGCACATTTAGGCAGCACAGAGACGCCCCGTAGGGAATAAACCCTGCGGCAAGCCCTCCGCCTGTTATCTCAATTAAAGGAACCTCTTTTTTACCGATTATGCCGAAAGGCTTTATATTAATCACATAAATAACCCCCTTATAATAT
>JAJQCI010000027.1 GCA_021202835.1 Clostridiales bacterium
GCCTTTGCCTGCTCATATGTCTCCTTACTCCAAACGGAAACCTGAACCTCGCCTATATGGGCTTTTCTCAGGAAATACATACAAATTCTGGACTGGCCGATTCCGCCGCCTACAGTATAGGGCAGCTTTTCTTCTATTATTGCCTTTTGGAAGGGCAGCTCGGCTCTTTCGGGGCAGCCTGCAAGCTCAAGCTGTTTAACAAGGCTTTCGCTGTCAACTCTTATGCCCATTGAAGAAAGTTCATAGGCGATGTCAAGAAGAGGATAATAAACAACAATGTCGCCGTTAAGCTCCCAGTCGTCATAGTCGGGGGCTCTGCCGTCGTGCTTTATGCCGCTTTTAAGAAGTCCGCCTATTTTCATAACGAAGATAGCGCCCTTGTCCTTAGCCTCCATGTGTTCTCTTTCCTTGGGAGGAAGGTCGGGATATTTATCCTCAAGCTCCTGCGTTGTTATGAAAGAGATGTGATCGGGCAGCATGGGCTTTATGTAGTCATATTCGCTGGCCATAAATTTTTCGGTTCTCTTAAGGGCAGAATATACCTTTTCAACAACGCTCTTGAGGGTTTCGACATTTCTTTCCTCATAGTTGATTATTTTTTCCCAGTCCCACTGGTCAACAAAAACAGAATGAAGATTGTCTGTTACCTCGTCACGTCTTATGGCGTTCATATCTGTGTAAAGACCTTCACCGTAAACAAAGCCGTAGCGCTTAAGGGCCATTCTCTTCCATTTTGCCAGAGAATGAACGATTTCGCAGTTTCTGCCGCCCATTTCCTTTATATCGAAGGAAACAGGGCGTTCAACGCCGTTTAAGTTGTCGTTAAGGCCTGTCGAAGGGTCAACGAAAAGCGGCGCCGTAACTCTGGCAAGATTCAGCTGTTTTGAAAGTGAAGACTGGAAGTGGTCCTTCACTTTCTTAATGGCAATCTGGGTTTCATGTAAGTCAAGGGCGGATTTATAACCCTCGGGAATGTAAAAGTTTTCCATAATATTCTCCTTAATAATATTATAATAGTCATAGTTCAGCTGTGCTCTGCACAAGCGGCTGAACTGTTGCTTATAATCTGCAGTTGTTTACTGTTCTGGGGAAAGGAACAACGTCCCTTATGTTTGTCATGCCTGTAAGGTACATAACCGTTCTTTCAAAGCCAAGGCCGAAGCCTGCGTGGCGAACAGAGCCGTATTTTCTCAGGTCGAGATAGAAGTCGTAGTCTTCCTTCTTAAGCCCCAGTTCATTCATTCTGGAAAGAAGAACGTCATAGTCATCTTCTCTCTGGCTTCCGCCTATAATCTCACCTATTCCGGGAACGAGACAGTCCATAGCGGCTACAGTCTTTCCGTCGGGGTTAAGCTTCATATAGAAGGCCTTTATTTCCTTGGGATAGTCTGTGACAAAAACAGGTCTTTTGAAAACAGTCTCCGTTAAATATCTTTCGTGTTCGGTCTGGAGGTCACTGCCCCATTTTACCTTATAGTCGAAATTGTCGTTGTTCTTTTCAAGAATCTCAACAGCCTCTGTATAGGTAACATGGGCAAATTTGGAATTCAAAACATTGTTGAGCCTGTCAATAAGCCCCTTGTCAACAAACTGGTTGAAGAACTTCATTTCCTCGGGGGCCTTCTCCATAACATAGCTTATAACATATTTAAGCATGTCTTCCGCAAGGCTCATATCATCATTTAAATCAGCAAAGGCAATCTCGGGCTCAATCATCCAGAATTCTGCGGCGTGGCGTGGTGTGTTTGAGTTTTCGGCTCTGAATGTGGGGCCGAAGGTATATACATTTTTGAAGGCAAAGGCGTAGGTTTCAACGTTAAGCTGGCCGCTTACTGTTAAATTGGTTTCCTTGCCGAAGAAATCTTTCGTATAGTCTATGCTTCCGTCGGGATTTTTAGGAAGATTGTTTAAATCCATAGTTGTAACCCGGAACATCTCCCCTGCTCCCTCACAGTCGCTGCCTGTTATTAAGGGCGTGTGAACATACACAAAGTCTCTTTCCTGGAAAAAGCAGTGTATAGCGTGGGCAATAACGGAGCGCACTCTGAAAACAGCCAAAAATGTGTTTGTTCTGGGGCGGAGATGGGGTATTGTTCTCAAATATTCAAATGAGTGGCGCTTTTTCTGAAGAGGATAGTCCGAAGCGGCAAGCCCCTCTATATTAACCTCTGCCGCCTGAATTTCAAAGGGCTGTTTAGCATTAGGCGTAGCCACAAGCTCACCCTTAACAACAAGGGCGGAGCCTATTGTCACCTTTGAAATCTCGGCGAAGTTGTCAAGCTTGTCTGTATATACAACCTGTAAGGGCTGAAAATAGGTTCCGTCGTTTATAACGATGAAGCCGAAGCTTTTTGAGTCTCTCTTGCTTCTTATCCAGCCCCCTACTGTTATCTCCTTTCCCACATAGCTTTCACTGTTTTTAAACAGCTCTCTGATGTTTACCAAATCCATTTGTTTGTTCCTCCTTAATATTTAAAGTATTTCTATAAAACTTCGAAATACAGATTTTTATAATTAAACTCTCCGTACAGCTTTTCCGCCGTATCCTTTATATCCCGAAGTGACATAAGCCACTCAATATAGCCGAGAACCTCAGCTTTATAGTAATGTCCTTTTTCGGCGTCTGCAATTATTATTCGCCTGCGCAGGATATTAATACGCCGGGCGTCTGTCCCCTTAAGGGAATTTTTGTTAAGAACCGCCGTCACAAAGCTGTCCCTGTCCTTATATTTGCTTTGATCTGTTATAAGCAGCCCGTAATAATAAAACTCATAAACCGCTTTATCATAGTAAAAGGGAGTTATAACAAGCTCTTCCTTTAGAAAGCGGCTTTCCTCCCGGCTTTTAAGCCTTTCATAAAATGAGCATAAATTATACATAACCGACAGCTTTGTGCGCTCTTTCTTATCAACATTATTTTTTATAAAATCGCTGAGCTTTTCCATTCCAGTGCCTCAAAGTCACATTATAAGCTCAAAGGGCCAGTCAATAAGGCCGCCCATATCATAAATATGCTTATAGCCCATTTCATCCAGAATTTCCGCCGCCGCCCTACTTCTTTTGCCGCTTCGGCAGTATACCATAATTTCGGCGTTCTTATCGGGAATAACCTCCCCTGCCCTTCTCTCTATTTCATCAAGGGGCAGAAGCTCGGCGCCGTCAATATAGCTTTCTTCGAATTCCTCTTTTGTTCTCACATCTATAAGCCGAAGGCTCTTATTTTCATCCATAAGCTTTTTAGCCTCGGCATGATTTAATTTTGTTATCATAACATCACCGCTTATTCGAGTATTAATTCAACAGGGCAGTGGTCGGAGCCGAAAACATCGGTGTGGATTTTTGCCCCTTTAATCCTTTCCTTAAGACATTCCGAAACAATAAAATAGTCAATACGCCAGCCTGCGTTCTTCTCTCTGGCCTTAAAGCGATAGCTCCACCAGGAATAGATTCCTTCCGCATCGGGATATAAATATCTGAATGTGTCAATAAAGCCGCTTGAAAGAAGCTCTGTCATTTTGCCTCTTTCTTCATCTGTAAAGCCGGCGTTTTTGCGGTTTGTTTTGGGATTTTTAAGGTCTATTTCATTGTGAGCCACGTTTAAATCGCCGCAGTAAACAACGGGCTTTTTCTTCTCAAGCTCTTTAAAATAAACCCTTAAGGCGTCCTCCCACTCCATTCTGTAGGAAAGCCTTTTAAGGCCGTCCTGTGAGTTGGGCGTATAGCAGGTCACATAATAGAAGTCTTCCATTTCAAGAGTAATGAGCCGCCCTTCTTTGTCGTGCTCCTCTATTCCCAAGCCATAGCTTACGCTTAAGGGTTCGGCTTTGGTAAAAACCGCAGTGCCGGAATAGCCCTTTTTTTCAGCATAGTTCCAATAGGCATAATAGCCTTCCGGCTTAAAGTCAATCTGCCCTTCCTGAAGCTTTGTCTCCTGAAGAGAGAAAAAGTCAGCGTCCATATTTCTAAAAACGTCCTCAAAGCCCTTAGTCACACAGGCCCTCAGACCGTTTACATTCCAAGAAATCATTTTCATAAGTTAAATCACCTTTTTATACTGTTGTCATATAATTCGTGAGGAGCAATGTCCTGACCGTCGTTCCATTCTATACCTGTTCCGTCCTCAAGAAGCCTTACGCTGTTAAAATAATCCTTATCTTTAAGCATACCATACCAGCTGCCTTTGATGTAGGGCTTTACGTCAAACAGCTTTCTTTCCGAGGTTTTATAAACCAACAAAAGCATATAATTTTCTTCCGGCTTAACGGAAATCAGTTTCGGCTGAAGCATATAACCTCTCTCCTTTATCTTTTTATTTTAACGGTTCTATTTTATAAAATCTTTCGCCTGATGACAACAAAGTCCAATTCGCTTCAAGTTCATCTTTATGGATTATCATCCAAGCTTCAACCAGCTTTAATTTATTATTCGGAAACTTATCGTCTTTCTCTATAAAGCTCTCCATCTAAGCCTATAACAGCTTCATTTCCAGAATATTCAACGTGTATATGCGGCTTATTGTGCTTGCCGCCGCTTTCACACTACATTCTGACAATTATTCCGTAAAACATACTTAACGTAGGCATAAATACGCAACCCTAACCTTTCCGTTTTTTCAGCAATACATCTTATTTGAAATACTCATTTATAATATCCCAGGCTTCCTCATTTTCAAACCCCCGGCGCCAAAAGGCCGCACCGCCGCAGTCATATTCCACTGCCAGCTCCATTCTGGCCCTCAGAGAGGTTTCGTCTTCAAGCCATATTTTGACCGTTTCACCCTCCTGGGGATATTCTCCGTAGTTCTGGCCTGTTTCTTCATCATAGACTATTTCTGCGCCGTTGTCCTCAAGAAGCTTCATTGCGCTGTCCATACCATAGGCAGAGTTTGCCCCCACACCTCCGGCGGAGTTTACGTGCCACGCTCTTGTATAGAAGGGACAGCCTAAAATAAGCTTATCGGGGTCAACAAGCTCACAGGCTGTTTCAAGATAGCCCTCAACCCAAGGCAGTGAGGAAACGGAGCCGGCCTCCGGGCTTGTGGAATAGTGTTCGTCATATGCCATCATAATAACATAATCACATATTTCCCCCATTTCCTCCATATGATACTTTTCATTATAGGCCGCCGGAACAAATGTGTCAACGGAAACAGTCAAATTCATTTCATGAAATCTGTCGGCAAGCTTTTCCATGAATTCCACATAGGCGTCTCCGTCTTCGGAATAAATGCTTTCGAAATCGATGTTTATGCCGTCAATCCCCGTGTTTATGCAGGAATCCAAAAGGGCTGTTATTATTTTATCCGAAGCTTCCTCATTGCTTAAAAAGCCCGAGGTTATATCTGGGCTGAAGCTGTTTGTAACAAGCCCCCAGACTTCATAGCCCTCACCATGGGCCCAGTCGGCATAGCTTTTCTTTGATATGTCGGAAACAGTGCCGGCTGAGTCGGTTATTTCAAACCAAGTGGGACACAAAACGTCAAGCCCCTCTACCGGTATTCGCTTGCTGTTGCTGTCGTTTGCTTCATACGAGCTTATTGTGTCCCAAAGAATTTTAAGGCCTTTTTTGCCGTCCGAAGCAGTTTTCGACGTTGTCTTTGATGAGGTTTTCGACGTTGTTTTCTTAACGGTCTCCGTCGTGGCTTCGGCTGTGGTTTCCACAGTGGGAGAGGTTATATAAACAATCCTCTCTGTGTTGTCAAAGCTGACCTCACAGCCCAGCCCCTCGGCCACAACCCTGACGGGAATCATTGTATAGCTGTTTATGATTTTGGGCGCCGTGTCAATTGAAACAGCTTCGCCGTTTTTATAAATAATCTTTTTGTCAATAGGTATAACAATTACGTCACTGCCCTTTGAAACGGTAACTTCCCGGCTGTCGTTATCCCACTCTATTTGACAGCCCAGCTCGGTAAAGACATCTCTTGCGCAGACAAGAACCCTGTCGTTCATAACAACGGGAATAAGCGAATAGCTGCCGAGAGCCTCGCCGTTTATGTTTATATAAACCGCTTCGGCCTGATAGTCTCTCAAAGCGCCGTCATAGAAAAGCCTTGTTTTAATAACGTCTGTTGCTCCGAAAGCAGGGCACAGACTGAATAATATAATTATCGAAAATATAAATGAAAACCACAGCTTTTTCACTTAAGCCCTCCCCGGGCCTTAAGGCTTATAAGCTCTGTTATTCCTCTCATAGCCTCATAGTCCGTTACAAAGTCTCCCTCGATATCTCCGGCGAAGTCTTTATCTGTGTCAAGCTTCAATACCTTGACTGTGTTTTCCATAAGCTCTCCGTAAGTCTCGGCGGCTAAAAGGTTTTCGGGATAAAAACAGTTGTTTTCATCTCCTGCGGCTATGCCGTATTCCTTAAGGGTATCACATGCGTCAACATAGCTTCTGCCCATAGGCATATCGGAAAAGGCCGTTAAGCCGTAGCCCTCCAGCTCCATAGCCGAAACAAGCTTTTCGGCAAATTCTCCCCTTGTAAAATAAATGGTTTCTTCATCGGGAAGCTGAATGTAGTTTTTAAATGTGGAGCTTGAATAGTTCATAGCGCTTAAAAAGCTTTTTACAACCGCTCTGGCGCCTATTTCGCTTAAGCTGTTTTCTATAATTCCCTCGGAATCATAAGCATTGTAAACACGGCTGTCTTCCTCTCCGGCGTCTTTGTAAAGCTGTGCGGAATTCTCCGTCATATTGCAGAAATAAAGCTGTTCCTCAGCCACAAGATTTCTTGCTGCGTCACAATATCCCCCGTCTGTGTATACAAACTCTCCGTTTTCAAAGGCATAAGCCGACACCGGAGTTATAATAACGGGAACGGCATTTTTTTCTTCTATGGGCTTTACATAATAATTGTAAAGATAATATTGGAAGCTTCCGGCGGTTTCCTTATCTCCGCTCGGGCTTGTATAGCCGTCTCCCTTTTCTTTATCATATGTACCGAAATGAATTATGACATAGTCTCCTGCCGAAAGATTTTCCAAAAATTTGTCATATGAATCCGTTTCCAAATAGCTCTTTGAGCTGGCTCCGGTTTCACCGTAGGAATAAACCGTCAGAAGACTTGACAGATAATCTGACATATAGGTGTAAAGACTTGCCCTCGGAATCGTGACACCGCTTGAGTCTGCAGTGAAGTCGGCCATATAGTCATCGCCCACTAAGAAGAGGTTTCCGCTTTTAAGGCCGTCTGTTCTTTCCACGTCTGCTCTTGAAGCCGTTACATAGTCTTCAAGGCCGAAAGCGGCGTCCTTTACTGCTGCAGCGAACTTACTGGCTATTATGTTTGCTCCGAATTTGTTATAGTGGGTTAAGTCCATTGAGCCGTCGGCTTTAATATTGGCCAGGCCCTGAACCATCATATAGCCGTAGCTTTCATAAAGATCCTTCGTTATTTCATAAAAATCTATAACGTCACAGTCCATTTCTTCCGCAGCCTGTAAAACAACCTTTATATAGCCGTCGTTTTCGCCATGGTGAGGTGTTATTTTTCCCTCGTCGTCAAAGAAAACACGGCAGATTGATGTCATAAGAACGGGGGTTGCCCCTGTTTCTCTTATTCTCGTTACATACTGCTGAAGATACCATTTAAACGTGCCGCCCTCGTAGGGATAATATGTATCGCCGTAGGGATAGCCCGAATCCTTATAACAGTCAATAAGTACCTGAGGCGTAGGCACCTTAACAGGCTTTACGGAGGGATAAACCCCGTCTGCGTCGGGCTCGCCCAAGGCTACGGAATATTCAAGCCTGTAGTTATCTTCTGTCTGTCCGTCGTTTATGCCGAACTGTATAAACACAAAGTCTCCCTCGTGAGCCTCTTCGCAGATTTCGTCAAGTCTGCCCTGATTCATAAATGAACGGGAGCTTCTTCCGCCCTCGGCCTTGTTTATTATTTCAACATCTTCACTGAAATAATAGGGTATGTATTCGCCCCAGCCCCCTATTGTGTTGTCGTCGCCGTAGTCTTTGGCGGTTGAATCTCCGGCAATAAATATTCTGGCCGCCGTTTCTGTCTTTTTCTCTTCCGAAGGGCCGAAAATATTAACATAGTCCAAAAGGATGCCGCCGGTCTTTCCGTACATTTCCACTGCGAAGCTGCCGGAGATGTTATCGTCATATTCCGCCGAAATTGTTGAAAGTGTCGCTGCGGTTTCCTCCAAAACAAATTTTGCCGTTACAATACTGCCTGTTTTTTCTATATATATCTTAAAGAAAGGATTGTTTTCTCCCGAATTTTGATAAACATTTCCGGCCATGCTGCTTTCGTCTGAAGCAAGAGTCTCGGCTGCTCCGTCAACGCTCTTTATAATATACCATCTGAGAGATTTTGTGTTCCCTCCTCTTGTTATTCTTACCTTGTAATAATTGTTTTCGTCCCTTCGGCTTAAGAAAATATCTTCATAGCTGTCTCCCGAAAGGCCGTCAATCTCCGGATTGAAACGCTCTCTTAAAACAGCCCTAAAATCTCCCCCTGCTATATTTTCGGAGGAAACAAGACTGTCGGCCGCTGTGTTTGTTTCGCTTGCCCCTGTTATATATTTGTTTTCATAGTCAGAAACAAAGCTGAAGCTGCCGGAGGTCTGCCACCTGTCTGAAATTTCCGAAAAGCCGTCGTTAAGAAGAACATTGTTTTCTCCGCTGACCGTTTTTTCAGTAGTTTTGCTCTCCGGCTCCCCTACTGCGCCGTAGCTTGAATTTGTTTCGGGATAAACCTCAAATTTAATATAACAGCCCTTTTCGTTCTCGGTTATAACATATTCTTTAAAGCCTGAGCCTCTGCCCTCTTTAAGTATATATTCCTCTCCGTCCGAAACAGCGCTCCATCTTAAAAGACTGTTGTCATCTGCCGAATCTTCCTTTGAAACAAAGCCGTAGTCTGCTCTTAAGCGGCTTCCAACATCCAGAGATGAACCCTCTGAAAGACTGACCTCTGATATAACGGGCGGCTCAGTTCTTGCCGCAGTAACGGTAACCTTACATCTTGCATACATATGATCGGAGGTTTCGTAAGCTGTAATATAAGCGCTTCCCAAAGCGTTTGCCGTTATAACGCCGTTTTTATCTGCGGAAACAATACTCTCGTTATCCGATTCATAATAAATTTCCGACCTTGAGCCTAAAGGCAGGGCATACACGCTTAAGCTTTTGCTTTCTCCCTTGGGTATTGAAATTTCATATTCTCCCAGTGTGATTTCAGCAGCAAGGCTGTTGGCCACAGACTCAAAATCTCCCGGGTTCCACATATCGCTTCCCCTTAAAATATTAAAGGGCTTAAAGTCGGCTGCCTGAGCCTCTGTCAAAATTTTTACATAATCTGCTCTTATGCCTGTGTTTTCGGCTGAGCCGTTTACCGTATTGTTATATTCCATAAAGCGAACCTTGTCGGTTTGGGTTGTGCTGTCCCAAAGGGCAAAGCCGTCACTGTTTAAAACCGACGGCAGCTTTGAATTCATAATCAAAACACTTGAGCCGAAGTTGGGGTGGTCGGCGTCACACTGCCAGGGGCGGCCCAGATAAATATACTGTGCTTCCTCTGCCGTATATTTACTGTCAACAGTAAAAATACAGCCGTCGAAAACATAGCCTATGTTGTAAAGGGTTGTGTTTGGGGCGGTAAAATAGCCGCCGCCCTCCCTGTAGGCCATATTTATGTTACAGCCTTCAAAATAAGCCGTAGCGTCGCCGAAAATAAAATCTATCGTTCCCTCTATATAACAGTCGGTTACATAAACTCTGGCTGAATTTGCGCTTCCCGAAACATCTGCCCCCTGAGAAGCGCCCTTTAAATAAACCGTATCCTGCCTGCCTATAAAGCGGCAGCCCTCAAATGTAACCATATCCGCCGAGGTTGTAACTGCAGCAGCCTGTGAATATTCCTCCTCCTGAGTCAGGTTGTAGGAGTTTTGGAAGGTAATGTTTTTAGCCGTAAATCCCTTTGCATCGGCACTTACCGCAACGGTAGCCGTTTTTTCCGTTCCCACTCTTTTTTCAGGGTCGGCCTGGCCTACGGCCTTGTCATATGTAATGACTACGTCCTCTGCCTTTCCCGTGTTTAAAAGTGTAACATAGGGCAGAGAAACCGTAAAGCTTTCCTCATAGGTTCCCTTTGATATGTTTATAGTAAGCGGATTGTTTTTCGAAGGAGTAAACCCGGCTCCGTCAAGGGCCTCCCCCACTGTGTTATAGTC
>JAJQCI010000275.1:0-8701 GCA_021202835.1 Clostridiales bacterium
ATTATTTTATCACATTTTTTTGCACTTGTCAATCTTATGTAGACACTATCTAGGAGGAATTAATTTGAATCAAGAAGAATTAAGAAACAAACTTATAACAACAGCTCAAAACGGACTGACTATGTTATCCGTATCAAAAAGAACGGGAATATCAAGCCCTATATTATCTCAGTTTAAAAATGGCAAGGTATGCTTAACAGAAAACGATGCCGAAAAATTAGGCAAATATCTGTCACAGGTATATATACCGACTGAAATAATATAAAAAGAACAGAATATGTTGGACATAGATATAAGCAAAGTGCGATTGAACAACGGTATGACGATTGAAGAAATGCTTAAAAGTGAAGCAAACCGTTTTTTGAAAATATTACAGGAAGAAATAAGCGAATGGTACACACTTTACAGACCGCAGGTGTATAACCGTACATTTAACACGCTTAAATCTATTTATGCCGAAGATATAGTTGATGTCAGCTCTTCGGGGATGAATTTAGAGGTTAGAATAAAGTACACAAATTTAGCTTTTCATAATTCAATATTCGGCGGTGAGGACGCCAATACGCTGCTGCTTATGAACTGCGGATATGCGGTTAAAAGCGGTTGGCACAAGAACATACCGAACTTCGGCTTCAGGGCAGGAGGAAACTTTTTAGAAAAAGCGGTTGAACGCTTCCAAAAGGATAATATATTCGGAATAACAATTAAGACGAATTATTAAAGGAAGTGATTATCATAGACGAAAACAATCTGTTTACTTTGGGGCTTGACATATCGGCCACAAAGGAACTAATGACACAACAGCTAAAACAAATAGCAAAAGAATTATCAGACAGTCAGGTTATGAAAATTACCTGTACAATAGACAGAAGCGAAACACAAAGAAAAATTTCGCAGCAACTCAGCAATTTAACACAAAACAGCAATTCCCGAAAATCAGGCAGTATTAAGATTACCGCAGATACACGAAATGCCTTGGCAAATATCAAATCCGTAAACAACAGCCTTTTATCAACAACGAAAACCGCCAAAACTTTCGGCGAGGTGGTAAAAGCTCTTTCAATTTCAGTGTATATCTTACAATCGTAAGAGAAATCAGAAAAATATTAGGAAGTGCAATGACAAATGCTATAGAGGCTGTTAAGGATTATGACAATTCAATAACAAATCTTCGCATGGCTACCAACGGAACATATGAGGAAACAAGAAAGCTTGTAGACACCTATAATGAAATGGGTAAGGCTTTGGGAGCAACAACCTCAGAGGTAAGCGAAGCCGCCGATGCTTGGTTGAGACAGGGCAATTCCATAAGCGAAACAAATACACTTATAAAGGATTCTATGATACTGTCTAAAGTAGGTCAGTTGGAATCCGCAGACGCCACACAATATCTCACCTCGGCGATGAAAGGCTATAAGCTTTCGGCTGATGATGCTCTCGGAGTAGTGGACAAGCTTACAGCCGTTGACCTTGTATCGGCTACAGATGCAGGAGGTTTAGCCGAAGCTATGTCAAGAACAGCTACAACCGCTGATATGGCAGGGGTAAGCATGGACAAGCTTCTCGGATATTTGGCCGTTACAGGTGAAGTAACTCAAAAATCAATGTCAAGCATAGGTGAAGGTTTTAAAACGATTTTTACAAGAATGTCTGATATTAAGTTGAATAAACTCGAACTCGTTGACGAGGACGGAACAACCGAAACCTTAAGCGATGTTGAGCTTACACTTAAAAATGTAGGCATTGATTTGCGAAAAACCGTAACGGAATATAACAGCTATGAGGAAATCCTTGATTCTTTGGCGGCTAAGTGGGACACACTGAACCAAGTACAGCAAAATGCACTTACAAAGGCTTTTGCCGGAACAAGACAGGGCGAAAATTTCCGTGTGCTTATGGAAAACTATGACAAAGCCGCAGAATACAGCAATGTAGCAGCGGACAGTTTAGGCACGGCGGAGGAAAAGTTCAATGCTTATCTTAATTCGATAGAGGCAAAAACAAAGTCCTTACAGGCAAATTTTGAGAGCCTTGCCAATAATACCATATCTACAGGTATGATAGGCGGCATAATCGACGCCACATCAGCCGTTATAAATCTCATTGATAAAACTCAGGTTTTAAAAGGAACTTTAACAGGGCTTGCAGTAGCAGGAACAATAAAGACTTTCAGTACATTATCCGCTTGTATAGTTAAAACAGCAAGCCCAAATGTCGGATTTCAATGCTGCATTGACTATGCTTAAGACGGGCACTGTAAATAGTACAGGGGGTATGAATCAGTTAATCACGCTGACAAACAATCTTTCCGTAAGTCAGTTAAAGACCGTATTGTCTTCACAATCCCTGTCAACAGCACAGAAAACCGCAATCCTTACATCGAGGGGCTTAAGCCAAGCGGAAGCCGAAGTCGTTTTAACCTCAATGGGATTGACAACGGCACAAAACGGAGCAGCAGCTTCTACAGTTACATTATCAAATGCCTTTAAAGGCTTATGGGCAACTCTGAAAGCTAATCCTCTTATATTGGTTGCCACAGCTGTAACCGCCGTTGTTTCGGTTTATTCAGCCTTAAAACAAAAAGCCGAAGAAGCAAGACAGGCCGCTTTAGAAGCAGGTGAGGCCGCTAAAACCGAAGCCCAAAATATAACGGATTTATATAAATCCTACAGTGAAGCTAAATCTGCCTATGATTCAAATACGGGCTCGAAAGAAAGCCTAGAAGAAGCAACGGATTCATTGCTTACGGCATTGGGCTATGAAAAATCGGCTGTTGACGACCTTATAGAAAAATACGGAAATCTTGACGAAGCTATACGAAACGTAACTATGGATACCATAGCCGAAAAGAGAACGGAACTTACACAGGACTATGAAGCCACTAAAGAACAATTGGAAGAAAATGCTAAAACAGGTTGGTTAGATACCGCTATGGGCGACTATATGTTTACCTTGTCCCTCGGCAAGGGTGACGAAGCCGATATGATAAAGAATATACTTGCAAATGCAAATATAGCATACGGCGAAGGCTTTGGTTCAGCTATGCTCGGCGGTGATTTGATTATAGGTGACCCCTCATCTGTTGAAGGCATACAAGAAATGTATGAATACCTGCTTAAAGCAAGAGAAGCCTTGGAAGCGGAAATCGGAAACTTGTATACAAGAGAGGAATTATCCGAAACCACAGTTTATAGGGAAATTTCCGATAAGCTGAATACCCTCAAATCCTCATATGAAGACATAGAGGAATATATCAGTAACATAAATTCCCTTACAGCTTTTGAAGAAATAACAAAGGGCTTAAAAGAAAACGGCATACCCGAAACACAGGAGGAATTCGACAATTTAAGAGACAGCATTATAGACGCAGCCGAAAGCAGCGGCGAATTTGTGGGTTCACAGGAGGATATTGAAAATGCCGTAGACAATACCCTTGCGGAATTCCCCGAGCTTGTAAGCTTTACAAAGGATTATGCCGATACGGTAGATGAGATATCGGGTAAAAGCGTTGATGTTTCATTTAACGATACGGTTACACAGCTTGACGGACTTACAAAGGGCTTAAATGCCATAAGTACGGCTTATTCCAACATACAGGAAAACGGAAAGCTTGATTTCAGTGATATTTCTTCCATTACAGAAAATTTAAGTGACGTAGAGGGACTTGGCACTTATATAGAAAACATACAAAATGCCACAGGTAATGCAGAGCAAATGAAAACAGCTGTTTCAGACCTTACAAATGCCTATATAGAACAAAGCGGAATTTTGGACAGCCTTAATGAAGGCAATGCAAGCTTAATAGCCTCATTTCTTGAAGAACAGGGCATAACCAATGCCACAGCGGTTGTACAAAACAGGCTTGCTTTAAATATGGCAGAGACAGCAGCCAAAACAGGCGATTTCACAGATGCTACATGGAATAATATAGCCGCTCAATTGGAAGAATGTGGGGCTTTAGGTAACGTAGGGGTAAGCGTTGCGGATTTACAGACGGCCTATGTTACGGCTCAATCGGCTATGTCAGCCGCCGTTTCAAGCGGAGCAATAGCAAGGCTTGGTATATTACAGTCGGAATTAGAGGGTATTCAAACTCTTGCACAAGCCTATGCTATGCTTGGCGGTTCAAGATTAGCTTCGGTAGGTTCGGCCATTACCGATACAAGCGGAAATCAAAGAGCTATGACCTCTGCTGATATTTTTCAACAAACAGCTATTACAGCAGATGAAGCATCATTTATCGGAGCGGCACAGGCAATTATCGGTGCTAAAGACGCAATAAATGCCCTTAAAATTGATACTAATGTAGGCGGTGCAGGTGGCGGCGGTTCGTCAGGCGGCAGCGGTGGTAGTGGCGGCTCAGGCGGCGGAAGCAGTTCGACACCTAAGACAAATGACAACTACTACAATTATTTTGAAGCTCTTATAGATGACTACAAAAAGGGTGTAGAAAAATATCAGGACGAAATAGAGAAAACAGATGAAAAAATGGAGGAAGCTCTTGAAAACAATGATTATGAGTTATATCAGGAGCTAAAAGCCGAAAGGGAGCAAAAATCACAGGAATACAGAGATTATCTTGCGAAAGCTTCCGCAGATGTACGCTCAAAAGCGGAAGAAGAAATATATCCTATTGTTTATAAATATGCTCCCCAATTAGAAGGAACAACAATTGATGAATGGTCAGAACAGACCTTACTTGATATTCAAAAGCGTGTAGATGATAAAATAGTAGATATGGAAAACAGCGGTGCCGATACCGCAGAAATTGAAGCTACGAGGAAAGAAGCCGAAGAATTGATGGAAACCCTTGAAACAGCCTTTGATTTAGTAGGCAATGAAAACGGCGAGGGCGAATGGGCTGAAGCTTGGGGTGAAGAAGCCGAAACCGCAAAAGAGAGAGTTCAAACAGAATATGACGAATTGCTTGAATATTTTGAAAGACAGCTTCAGGAAGTATCAGACGAAGCGGATTCTATTAATAATGAAATTTCTCTTATAGAGGCTCAGGGCTATGAGGCTAATGACAGTTTAACCCGACAGCTTATAGAGAATAAAGAACAGGAAAACGCCATACTTGAAACACAGCTTGAACAATTACAGGCATTTATAGCCGAGGGCATAGCTTTAGGGGCGATTGTAGAGGGTTCGGATGATTGGTATGAATATATGCAGGGCGTTGCCGATATTACAAATAAAATCGCCGAAAATGAAGTAGATATTGCCGGATGGACAAAAGACCTTGACGAGGTTGACCGTCATGCTTCTATATTTGAGAAAACTTTGAGCATGATTTCGGACACCATAAGTAAGATTAGCACACTTGCTTCAAGCTCATTTAAGTCATTCTCATCTAAGAAGAGTTATATTACACAAGAGATAACAGCAATTAAAAACGCCATGAGTGCCGTAAGTAATGAGACTGCTTATTTACAGGAACAACTTGACGGTCTTGGCTTATCCGATGACATAGTAGCAGCCATTAAAGACGGTACTATAGATGCTCTTGCTATAGAAGACTCTGCTTTATCGGAAAAGGTTCAAGACGGTATAACATATTGGGACGAAATCCTCGAACGTCAGTCAGACAGTATAGACTACGCCGAACAATTAGCCTCAGCATATCAAGACCTATTCAATAATGTTTCCTCTAAATATGAATCCATTACAAACCAACTTGAACTTAACATAAGCCTTATCGAACAGGCGATTTCCATGACGGAAACACAGGGTTATTTAACAAGTGGCTCTTACTACGAAGAATTGATTTCTTTAGAGGAAGAAAACTTATCTCAATTAAAAGCCCAAAAATCTGAGTTGGAATCAGCCTTTAAAACCGCTGTAAGTTCAGGCGGCATTGAAAAAGGTTCAGACGCTTGGAACGAAATGCAATCCTCTATCAACGATGTAACCTCGGCGATTTGGGATTGTGAAGCTGCTATTCTTGAATACGAAGCTACAATTCGAGAGCTTGATTGGAGCAACTTCGACTATCTACAGGAAACTATCTCTGAAATTACCGAAGAAGCAGATTTCCTTATTGACCTGTTGAGTTATTCAGATTTGTATGACGATTCGGGGAATATAACAGATGAAGGCTTGGCGACTTTAGGTCTTCACGGTCTGAATTACAACACCTATATGGAACAAGCAGCGAAATATGCGGAAGAATTAGCTGAGATTGAGGAAGAGTTAGCCGATGACGAATATAATACCGATTTATTGGAACGCAGACAGGAGCTTTTAGAGGCTCAGCGTGATTCGATTTTGGCGGCTGAAGAAGAGAAAGAAGCTATTAAGGATTTGGTTGAGGACGGTATAGATGCAGAGCTTGATGCTTTACAGGAGTTGATAGACAAGTATACCGATTATTTAGACGAAGTGGAAGACTTGTACGAATATCAAAAGGACATAGCAGACCAGACTTCGGACATAGCTTCTATCAGAAAACAGCTTGCGGCTTACGCTAACGACACTTCCGAGGAGACAAAGGCGAAAATTCAACAGTTACAGGTTGACCTTGAAGAAGCCGAGGAGGATTTAGCCGAAACACAGTATAAGCAGTATATATCTGATATGAAGAAACTGCTGAACAATCTCTATGACGAATACGAGGAGCTTCTCAATTCTCAGCTTGATGATATAGACACGCTTATAGAAAATGTGATTTCACAGGTAAATTCAAGTTCAAGCGATATAATGACCACTCTCGAAACCGTTTCGGAGAATGTAGGTTATACACTTACGGACGAAATGACCTCTATATGGACACCTCTCACAGATGAAACCGGGGAAATTTCGGACGTGCTTACTACATACAGCAATAATATGGCGGCAAGTATGACTACGCTGCAATCTACGGTTGAAAATATCGTTACTAAGATTGACGAAATGATTGAGGCTGCGGACGATTTAGCTTCGGACTACATAAGTTCGGCAAGCAGCGACAGCACGGCTACAAGTACAGGTTCGGGAAGTTCAAGCAGTAGTTCGTCTACAACAACCAACAAAACTACAACCACAACCTCGGGAACAACAAGTTCGTCTTCGAGTTCTAGCAGTTCTTCCATAAAGATGACAGACAGCACAGCCCTCAAAGCTTTGGCGGCTTTAGCAAGCGGCAAGGGCAACTACCTGAACAAGATTTACGACTACAAGAACGTAGGTCAGCAGGACGCTTTGGCGAAGACGGCAAGCACGGGCAAACGTACATACTTCGCCTGGAAAAACGCAAACAACGGAGAGTATACGGCTTATTATGTTGTTTCGGGCGACACCATGGCTTACGGAAAGACAGTACTCGGCACATACGCTACAGGTACAAAGTATAACCCCAAAGCAGGTGATTACCTTGTAGACGAAGAAGGTGCCGAGCTTATTGCTCATAATAGTAGTGGACGTATAACAAGTCTTGAAGTCGGAGACAGAGTTTTCAATTCGGGCGAAACTGCAAATTTAGCGGACAATCTTGAAGCTATGGCAAACTCTGAGTGGACAAACCTCGAAGACACTGACTTCTACAAGAATTATATAGATGGCATTGTAAGCGGATTGCCCTATACAACACCTGTTTTCAATACACCCTCTATAAGTGACATTGTACCCTCTTACGGTGATTTAGCGGAAACCAATGACAGTGTTGTGGTTTACAATTACACTGTAGAGGACATAACATTGCCGAATGTACAGCACGCAGATGAATTATACAGTGAGATTATGAATATGGCGAAAAAGGATAATAAATTTACAAAGCTGATACAAACCGTAACGGCAAGCAGCTTAGACAGCCGAAAGAACAGCAAAGCAAAAAATAATATACAATTTTAATATACGGGGGCAGAAACCTCTCTGCCCTCTTACATATAAAAGAATAAGAACATACGGAGGAATTAAAGTGAATAGTACATACGAATATATAAAATCAGACGGAACAAAAGGAACATACACATTAAAAGATAAAATAACCCTTGAAGAAAAAGCCCTGTTTGTCACAGGTGTAGCAGGTGTAGTTGTATCAAAAGATTTGGGATATGTAAGCTTATTGGACGATGTTGTCTTCAATTATGCCTTAATCAGATATTTCACGGATATTAAAATTCCCGAAGGACAAAACCTCTCCCAAACAGAAGAATTTTGCGAAAACAACAAGGAAGTTATAGACAGAATTGTAAAAACAATCGGAGATGAAACATACAGCAGCCTTGTAGATTCCTGTTATAAGGCTATAGAATACAGAAAAACAGCGGCATATCCTCTTTTGGAAAAAATAAATGATGTATTGGAAGAGATGGCTGAAATTTCCGCAAGCTCAGATATTTTGAGTGCTTTAACATCTGAATTGTCATAAAAAGAGAACATATATATAGGAGTGCCGCTTACGAAACGGCTTCGGGGCGGTACTATAAATATTTTCCATTAAAAGATTTTGCAATTCAGAAAGGTTTGATTTTATGACAACAAAGGAATATTTTAAAATGCCGATATGTGACAAATACGGTTTAACAATCAATGAAGCCGCACAATATTTCGGAATAGGAGAAAACAAGCTGAGGCAAATAGTGTCTGAAAATATAAATGCGAGAAATCCGAGCATTGCATTTATGAGCGGCAACAGATATCTTATAAAGAGAAAGAAATTTGAAGAATATTTAGATAATCTCGAAGCGGTATAAAACAGTAAATTAAGAAAAAACATATAGAT
>JAJQCI010000275.1:8711-10028 GCA_021202835.1 Clostridiales bacterium
AGCATGAGGTGTGATAAAATAGTTATAAGTGTTAAGGCTCTTTCTATATGGAAAGGAGAATTATATTGAGCGAAAAACGCAGAGATAAGAAAAAGAGGATTTTGCGTAACGGAGAGAGCCAACGTAAAGACGGAAGGTATACCTATAAATATACGGACAACAGCGGCAAATCACATTTTGTATACAGTTGGAAATTGGAAAAGACAGACAAGCTTCCACAGGGTAAAAAGGATTGCGAGTCTCTTCGGGATATGGAAAGGCGAATCAAAAAGGAGTTGGAAAAGGGTATTGACCCGAGCAACAATAAAATCACGGTTTTAGAGCTGGTCAAAAAATATGTTGAGCAAAAAACAGGGGTTAAATACGGAACAAAACAGGGCTATGAGGCTGTTGTAAGCCGCTTAAAAACAGATGATTTCGGACAAAAGATGACAACCAAAGTAAAGCCCTCAGATGCTAAAATGCGGTGTATAAAGCTTCAGCAGAGCGGCTTATGCTTCGGGACGGTAAATGTTTAAAAAGCTGTAATACAGCCTGCGTTTCAAATGGCGGTTGATGATGATTTGCTGCTCAAAAATCCTTTTTCCTTTAAGTTATCATCGGTTCTTGCGAATGATACCAATAAAAGAACCTCTCTTACGCCCGAACAGGAGAAGGCATTTCTTGATTTTGTCAGGGAGGACAAGGTATATTCAAAATACTATGATTCCATATTTATATTGTTTAATACGGGACTTCGCATATCCGAATTTTGCGGACTGACATTTTCGGATATAGATATGACAAACAGAACAATAGATGTAAATCATCAGTTGGTTTACAGAAACGGCAAAAGCCTGTATGTGGAATCTCTTAAGACCGCTTCGGGAGCAAGAACCATACCTATGACAGAGGAAGTATATCAGTGCTTTAAAAGGCTTTATTCCCAAAGACCCTCTCCGAAAACAGAAAAAATAATAGACGGCAAAACAGGCTTTATATGTTTGACCTCTGCGGGAACACCAAGCTGTTCTTATTATTGGGACGGATATTTTCAGGGTATTTGCAGAAAGTACAACAAAAAGCATATGGTACAGCTGCCGAAAGTGACACCTCATATATGCCGTCATACATATTGTTCAAAAATGGCAAACGCAGGAATGAATCCCAAGACATTACAATATCTTATGGGGCATTCAGACGTAGGGCTTACACTGAATGTATACACTCATACATCTTTTGATAATGTATCGAGCGAAGTCAAAAGAATAGCACAGGTAATTTGAATTTACTACTCATTTTACTACTTTTACTACTCAATTTACTACTTTTGACCGT
>JAJQCI010000281.1 GCA_021202835.1 Clostridiales bacterium
ATATAATAACAGCAGAGCTTGCTGCAGTGTGTTTGGCGGCATTATTTTCTTTTTTGGCTTATACAATATCTTATAGCGGCAGATACGCCGCAAATAACGGGGGAGGTAATCGAGAATGATTAAAACGGCAATCAAAAGGCCCGTTACGGTATGTATGATAGTTTTGTTTACACTCATACTTGGCTTCGTGGCCTACAATACTCTGGAGCTTGCCTACATACCTGATATAGACCTGCCATATGCAATGGTTTATACTACCTACACAGGGGCCGGCCCCGAAGAGGTTTTGGAGCTTGTTACAAAGCCCTTGGAGGAACAGCTTTCAACCATTACGGGTATTGACACCATAACGTCACAGTCTTCAGAGGAAACCTCAATGGTTCTCATTGAATTTGTAGCGGGAACTGACCTGACGGAAGGTGTAAATGACATAAGAGATAAGCTGGAAAGAGTAAGTCTGCCGGACGATGCAGACGATCCTTCCATTATGAAAATCGACTTTGACAGCGAGTCATTTGACGTAGGTATAACCTCAGATACGATGAATCCTGCCACACTTTACAATTATGTTGACGAAAACATAACCAGTAACTTTGAAAGAATAGAAGGCGTAGCCTCTGTTGACATCACCGGTGGTGTGGAAACGGAAATTCAGGTTGTTTTGGACCCTGAAAAAGTGAGTCAGCTGGGAATATCCCTTTCGTCAATATCTTCGGCTTTGGCCTCGGAAAACCAGAATGTTTCCGTAGGTACAATCAAAAAAGGCTCACAGGACGTAACCCTGAGAGTAGCCGGCCAGTTTGACAGTTTGGAGGACATAAGAAACACTTATATTACAACCTCAAGCGGAAACGGCCTTCTTTTGAGAGAAATAGCAACATCTATTGATGAGGTTGAGCTTGATCAGGAAACAGTTTCGGAGATAAACGAAAAAGAGGGTATTATTCTTAGTGTTTCTCTTGCTTCAGACGGTAATCTGGTTACTGTTGCCGATGATTTGGTAAGCGTAATAGACGAGCTTAACGAATCGGAAGCAAACCTCGATCTTACCCTTCTTACGACAACATCGGATTATATAAAAAGATCTATCAACAACGTTGTTAACACGGCCTTCCAGGCGGCTTTTCTTGCCGTTATAATTCTTCTTATATTCCTTCAGGACTGGAAGAGCGCCCTTATTATAGGTGTTTCGATTCCTACGTCAATTATGGCTACATTCGGCGGAATGTATTTACTTGGCTTAAACATGAACCTTGTTTCAATGAACGGTGTTGTAATTGCCATAGGTATGCTGGTTGACAACTCGGTTGTAGTTTTGGAAAATATATATAACTGGCGTGCCAGAGGCTTTTCGGCTACAGAATCGGCCTATAAGGGTACTCAGGAGGTTGCCATGGCGGTATTCGCTTCAACCCTGACAACCGTTGCCGTTTTTGCGCCCTTCCTTTTCTGGAACGCAACAATGGGTCAGATGCTTAACAATATAGCCTATACGGTTGTTGTTGCCCTTTTTGCTTCTTATGTTGTTTCAATCACCTTCGTTCCCACTGCATGTACTCTTATTATGGCAAACGATGACAGAGAGAGAAAGCAGCCTAAGAAGAGAACAATTTTCAATGCTTTGGGAGATGTTGTTAACCATGGTCTTGAAAGACTTGACTATGTATACAGCAGATTTTTGGGAGTATGTCTTCACCACAGAATTTTAGCCGTTATTATTGTAGTTGTTCTGTTTTTCCTTACACTGTCAACGGCAGGGAGTCTTGGCAGGGATCTTGTGGCCAGTTCAGACGAAGGCGCCGTTTCGATTGTGGCCGAAGTGCCTGACAACTACGAATTTGACTACAGCTATGAAATACTGGAAGAAATTAACGAGGCCATGGGAGAGATTCCCGAAGCGGATACAATTTATTCAACCATAGCTTCAAGCACACTTTTATCCTCTGCAGGTACTGTAACAGTAAATATTAACCTTATTTCAGCTGACGAAAGAGACAGAAGCGACACAGATATTGCAAAGGATTTGGAAGAAAAGCTTTCGGGAATTGTCGGAGCTGACATAACCGTTTCCGAAGGTTCAATGGCTATGGGTTCATTAGGCGGAGACGGATTCACTCTTGAAATAAGAGGAGACGATATATCCACCTTAAGAGAAATAAGCGACGACCTTTTGGAAAGAATTAAGCTTATCGACGGAGCAAAAAACATAGAAAGTACTCTTGAGGACACGCAGTATCAGACGGATATAGTTGTCGACAGAGCCAAAGCAGCCGCCTACGGCATAAGCTCATCGACTATAGCCTCTGCTGTAAGCGCCGCAAACAAAGGCATCACAAACACAACATTAAAGAGCAACGGTGAAGAAACAGACATAAATGTTATGTATCCCGAAGAAAGACTGGAATATGTGAGGGATCTTTATTCCCTTACAATAACAACGGGAACGGGAGCGGAAATACCGCTTACCGAGGTTGCGGACATTGTTGAAACAGAGACACCGGATGCAATAACAAGAAAAAATCAGGTAACATATATAGAAATAGAGGGTGAAATCGGTGATTTGGACACAAGCGGAACACAGGCAGCTGTTCAGGCGGTTTTAGACGACTATGTTTTCCCCGACGGCTACACATATGAGTTTACAGGTTTAGGCGAGATGATGTCGGAAACCTTCACAACTCTTGTTATAATTATTGTTGTAGCCATACTTATGGTATTCCTTGTTATGGCTTCACAGTTTGAGTCACTTTCCCAGCCTCTTATAATTATGTTTTCAATGCCTCTTGCGATTACCGGCGGTTTGTTCGGTTTGTTTATAACGGGAACCAATATAACGGCCTTCGCCCTTATAGGTTTCCTTATGCTTGTAGGTATGATCGTTAACAACGGTATCGTGCTTATTGACTATACAAACCAGAGACGTCTTGAACACGGTATGACCTGTTATGACGCCCTTGTTGCGGCAGGCCGCTCAAGACTTCGTCCTATACTTATGACAACTCTTACAACAGTCTGCGGTATGGTTCCCATGGCGCTGGCGCTTTCTGAAGGTATGGAGATGCAGCAGGCAATGGGTATAGTTATTATAGCCGGTCTTTCAATAGGTACTCTTGTAACCCTTATATTCATACCTACGGTTTATTCACTCTTTGACTCCGCTTCAAGATTTATAAACCGCTTCACAAGTAAGATTTCGCCCTATAAGGATGCGGATGAAAACAAATATACAAGAGCACTTAAAGAATATAAGAAAAAACAGCAGAATGAACACTCTGATTTATAAATACAGCTTATAAACCTTCCTTCAATAAAAACAGCCGGAAGCTGCATATGACAGCCCGGCTGTTTTTAATATCATTTGTAATTTTATAAAAATATTCTTTGGGAAGGCAGAGATATTCAGACTGCCCGGTTAACCCAAAACCATTTCCTTAACCTGTGTTTAGGGATTATTTGTCTCTTAAAACAGCACCCAGCTTATTCTTAAGCTCGTTAAGAATCTTTTCTACGGGCTTATTCACCTCTTCGTCGGTTAATGTTCTGTCGGAGGCTCTGAATTTAATGCTGTATGCAACAGACTTATAGCCTTTTTCTATCTGCATACCCTTGTATACGTCGAAAAGCTTAACCCTTTCAAGGTTCTTTCCGCCCTTTGCCTTTATAATGTCTTCGATTTCCTTAACGGTGACATCGTCTTTAACCAGCATAGCTATATCTCTTTCAACTGCCGGATATTTGGGCAAAGGCTTAAAGCTGTGTTCGAAGGTTGTATATTTTATAAGCTCAGCCATATTTATAACGGCAATGTAAGCCTTTGTACCTATTGAATAGTTATCCAGAATCTGGGGATGAACCTCTCCCAAATAGCCTATGCTTTCATTTTCAACGAACATTTCAGCCAGTCGGCCGGGGTGCATAAAGGGAATATCCGACTTAGGCAGATAATAAGCCCTGTCTTTAAAGCCCAAAACCTCTGTAAGCTCTTCAATAACGCCTTTCAGCATATAGAAGTCGCAGTCCTTGCCGTACATACCTATTGTAAGCATGGGGATTTCGTCGGGCAGCTTCTTAAGAGGTGTTTCCTCGGGTATATAAATCTTGTTTGTTTCGAAAAGATAACAGGAACCGTTTCTTCTGTTGTAGTTTGTTGAAAGACTGTTAAGCATGGCGTTTACTGTCTGCGTACGCATTATACTGAAGTCCTCACCTAATGGATTTGTTATTTTTACTGCCTTTCTTAAGGGGCTTTCGGCAGGAATATTCAGCTTGTCATAAACCTTGGGGCTTTCGAATGAGAATGTCATAGCCTCAGAGAAGCCGCTTGCAACCATGGTTTCGCTTATTTTGTCTTCTATAAGCTGAGAACGGCTCTTTTTGCCGCAGGTAGGGGTTCCTGCCGCAAGAGTTGTTTCTATTTTGTCATAGCCGTAGAAACGGGCGATTTCCTCCGCAAGGTCGGCCTCTGACTCAAGGTCGGGTCTGAATGTGGGGATTTTTGCGGTTTTTCCGTCTGCCTCGACTTCAATAAGCTTGAAGATGTCAATCATTTCCTGATCGGATAAGTTAAAGCCTATAAGCCTGTTTATGCTTTCGGCGGAGTAGGGGACCTCCCAGCTTTCTCTCTTGTTGGGATAGCAGTCAACCATACCGGGAACAACCTCGCCGCAGCCTAACATTTCAACAAGCTGAACGGCTCTGTTTACTGCGTCGTAGGCTGTGTTGGGGTCAAGGCCCTTTTCATATTTAGCGGAAGCGTCTGTTCTCATTCCCAGCTTCTTTGCCGTAATTCTTATATTAGGGCCGCTGAAGTTTGCCGATTCGAAAAGAATAGCCGCTGCATTGGGGGAAACCTTTGAGTTTTCGCCGCCCATAACACCTGCAATGGCTACGGCCTTGTTGGGGTCTGAAATAACAAGCATAGATGAATCGAGAACTCTCTTTTGACCGTCGAGAGTTGTAAACTGTTCCCCGTCCTCGGCGTTTCTTATTATGATTCTGCCCTCATCGATTGTGTCAATGTCGAAAGCATGCATTGGCTGGCCCATTTCAAGCATAACATAGTTTGTTATGTCAACGATATTGTTTATTGGCCTTACTCCTGCCGATGTAAGCCTGTGGCGAAGCCAAAGGGGCGAAGGCTCAACCTTAACGTTTTTAACAACTCTGCCGATATATCTGGGGCAGAGCTCGGGGTTTTTAATTTCAACCGAAACAAAGTCGGCCGAATTTCCTTCGGCTTCAGCCTTTACCGTTATTTCGGGATATTTAAAGGGCTTTCTGAAGGCTGCCGCCGCTTCTCTGGCAAGGCCCAAAACAGAATAGCAGTCCGGGCGGTTGTTTGTGATTTCAAACTCTATAACATCGTCTGTAAGGTCTAAAACGTCTTTAACGTCTGCGCCCAGCTCAGGCTCACCGCTGAAAATATAAATTCCGTTGTCGGGAGCATCGGGGAAATCATGTGTTGTAAAGCCCAGCTCTTCAACGGAACACATCATTCCGTTTGAAACAACCCCTCTGAGCTTGCCTTTTTTGATTTTAAGGCCGTTTGCAAGGGTTGAGCCGTCAAGGGCAACGGGAACAACGGCGCCTTCGAATACGTTGGGGGCGGCTGTTACAATCTGAATATTTTCTTCTTTTCCCACATTAACCTGACAGATAACAAGCTTGTCTGCGTCGGGGTGTTTTTCTATTTTTTCAATTCTGCCCACAACGCATTTGTCTATTTCCTTTGCTCTGTTGCATACATTGTCGGCAAGACCCTCTACCTTCTGGCCGGCCATAGTCATTGTGTCCATAAATGTGTTTATGTCACAATCCAAATCAACATATTCCTTTAACCATTTAATAGGTAAATCCATTTTTTTATCCCTCCAAATCAGAACTGCTTCAAGAACTTAGCGTCATTTTCAAACAACAGTCTAAGGTCGTTTATGCCATATCTCTGCATAGTAACTCTCTCTAAGCCCATACCGAAGGCAAAGCCCGAATATACGTTAGGGTCGATTCCCGACATTTCCAAAACCTTAGGGTGAACCATACCGCAGCCCAGCATCTCGATCCAGCCGCTGTCTTTACATATGCGGCAGCCTTTTCCGCCGCAGCCGAAGCAGGTGGCGTCCATCTCTGCCGAAGGCTCTGTAAAGGGGAAGTGGTGAGGACGGAACCTAACCTTTGTGTCTTCTCCGAAAAGCTGCTTTGCAAAAACCTCAAGGGCCCCCTTGAGGTCACCCATTGTGACACCCTTGTCTATAACAAGACCTTCAAGCTGGTGGAAAATAGGTGAGTGGGTGGCGTCAACCTCGTCGGCACGGTAAACTCTTCCCGGGGCAATAATTCTGATAGGGGGCTTTCTGGTTTCCATAACTCTTACCTGCATAGGTGAGGTTTGTGTTCTTAAAAGGAAGTCGCCATCCCCTTCAACATAAAATGTGTCCTGTTCGTCTCTTGCTGTGTGGTTGGGAGGTATGTTAAGGGCGGTAAAGTTGTAATAAGCGTCTTCGACTTCGGGGCCTTCGGCGATTTCATAGCCCATGCCTATAAATATATTTTTGATATCCTCAATAACAATGTTCATAGGGTGTCTGTGGCCTATTCCGGAGGCCTTCCCCGGCATCGTTACGTCGATTTTTTCTTTTTTGAGCTTAAGTGTCATAGCCTGCTGTTCAAGACGCTTTTTTGACCTTTCGATTTCGGCTTCGATAGACGTTCTGACCTCGTTTGCCAGCTGACCCATAACAGGCCTTTCCTCTTTGGAAAGCTTTCCCATACCCTTCATAAGGGCTGTAAGCTCTCCCTTTTTGCCCATAAGCCTAACCCTTATGTCGTCAAGCTGTTTTAAATCGGAAACATCGGCAAGGCTCTCCAAAGCCCTGGCCTTAACCTCCAATAATTTGTCTTTCATAAAAAACATTCCTTTCGTAAATTAATATCTGTTTGCAAATAAAAAAGACTGCGTCACACATCAATGGGACGAAGTCAATAATCGCGGTACCACCCAAATTCAGGCATAGCCTGCACCTCAAAAGCCCTTTAACGCAGGCAATGCGCACTCCCCTACTTTTCTGGCTCTTCAGGGAGCGAGCTCCGACGTGAACTTCCCAAGTTTTGATGTTAAGAAGCGCTTTCAGCCTGCCGGCGCTTCATCTCTTTTAAATCCAAAAACAAGGTACTCTCGTCATCTCAGCCGTTAATTTTTTCACTAAAAGAATTATACATAATTTACATCTTTCTGTCAAGCACCTATTTGCAAAGAAGCGGTATAAAACTGTTAAGCCTGTACGCTGCAGCAAGACGCTGCAGCGGTAAATCAAGAGGGCTGTTTCATTAGGCCAGCTTTTCAACGGCAACATATATTTGTGAAATTTGATACCATGTGGCATAGTCTACGGAGCCGGTTTGACTTAGATTGAAAATTTCCTGAAATGTTCTTACGGATTCTGCCGTGGCGGCGCCGTAGATTCCGTCGGGGGTAAGGGTTTTTATTGCCGAATAGGTTCGGCTGATTCTGTTTAGCTGAATTTGGATTGTTTCAACAGCCTGACCCTCTGAGCCCTCCGCCAAAACCTCACCGGGGAAGGAATAGGGAACACCGTCAACCTTTTCGGCAGTTGTAAGGTAAATGTCGTCGCCGTAAAAATATCTCAATATTTCTATTGCGGAATAACCCTGCTGTGCCAAATATTGAGAGCCCCACTGTGTCATCCAGCCGGGGCAGGAGACGTTTTTTCCATCGCAATACTGGGCAAGGAGAGGCTGGCGGCTGCCTTCTCTTATAATATAGGTTGAAAAAAGCTCGTCTGTTATTTGAGATATTTCGACATAGATGTTTCTGCCGTAGACAAAATAGTGGTCTGCGGCTGTTGATGAGGTTATTGTGTAGTTTTTGCCCTTGCTTCTGTACCACTCGGTAAAAACTCTGTTAAGAGTAAAGGAGATTATTGCAAGAATATTGGCCCTTATGGCGTTTGGCTCCCAAGTTGAATAGATTTCACTTGAAGCTACGTTTTTAATGTAGTCTTTGTAGGGAACATAGTAGTTTGGAGCGCTGTCATCGTTTGGCGAGCCGTCATGCACAATTATATATTCGGGAATAACAACTCTGTCTAAAACAACAAAGCCGGTAAGTGAATTTATGGGCTTAACCTCTTCTTCAAATATTTTCTCATCCTTTGGCTCATAAAGAGGGGGAGAGTCTATTACAATTGTTTTGCTGTTTCCCTCTCCGTTTAGAAAAACTCTTAAAACAGCTGTATTGTCGGGAAAAATTTGTATGCCTTCGGCAGTCTCCGAACCGAGCCCATCTTTGGTGATTGTGGCCGAAGCCGTTGAGTAGGGCTTAAGCCCGGTGGGCTCTTCGGAATAGGATTTGGGCGGCGTTTCAAACCAGACAACGGAGGTCTGGCCGGAAATATCCGTTTCAAGAGAAAAGCTTTCACCCCTTTCACCCGAAATAACTGCCTTTGCTCCGAAAACGGGAACAGCGGCGGTTTTGTTGTAGACTTCAATCTGCAGGCCGCCTGTGGCGGAATTTTCCGTTTCGGCCTGAAAAGCTTTTATATCCATTTTTTGCCTCCTATAGTAAACGACAAGTGTAAATTCCTGACGGCACAGAGCAAATCGCAGGTTTAATGCGGCTTATAGCCAAAATAAAGAATTTTAATGTCGTTTACCGCAAACCTCTTAATTTATTATACTAATCTCTTGAAATTTTGTTACATCGGGAGTATAATAATAAATAAGGAGCAAAAAGAGAAAAAAAGAAATGAGGTTTTACAAATAATGAATGATTTTTTCAACACCAAATTATTTAAATACGGCACTCTTATTGCCGATCTTATGATACTTTCCATGCTGTGGGCGGTATGTTCGATTCCTCTTATTACAATAGGAGCTTCTACAACAGCCCTTTTTTATGTTACGACAAGACAAATTTCACACAGAGAAGGCTATATATCAAGAGATTTTTTCAGAAGCTTCCGCCAAAATTTTTTAAGAGCAACGGCTGTCTGGGTTATTCTGCTTATACCCTGTATACTGGCGGTTTTGAATTTTGTAGTTCTTAACTATGTTTCAAAGCCAAATCAGGTTACACTTGTTTTTCAGGTGGTTCTCTGTGCGGAGCTGGCAGGGGTGGCTGTTTACATATTCCCTCTTTTGGCCAGGTTTAAGCTTAAATTCGGCCAGTATTTTAAAAACGCCTTCTACTTTGCAAACCGCCACATCTCCACAACGGTTACTGCAATAGTTTTTCTCGGAATAGCAGTCAAGCTTTTTATGAGATGGCCTATTCTTATAATAATTATTCCCGGGGTTTATGCTTATTTTGCCTCAACAATGATTATTAAGGTTTTCAGAAAATATCTGCCGGATATGGACAGGGATAAGGAAGAGGAATATAATTATAAAGAGGGGTTGGACGAAACACCCTATATTCCCGACCCTCCGGAACCCACAAGCCCTGAAGTAAAATAAAAAGACATTGTTAAAAAGGACAGAATGCGGAAAATTGAAAATCGTTCGCATCTGTCTTTTTTTATATATTTATTTGACTGTATATAATGCTCCGAATGTTTCGCCAATAAGCTGCCGGAGAGGTGCTTCGGGTTTGTACGCCCGGGCTTCGCACTGCTGCAATAAATTATAAAACGGGTTACTGCCCGGTTCGGGCATGGACACTGCAGTATCTCTCAGTCACCGGGATATAATGACTATAACAAGCTATCGCCCGTTAAATATTCAGGCTTCATTCTGTCACCGGCAGCCGCAGTTTATCAGCTTTGTATAAAGTCACGTATATTATATTGTGTTTTGCAGGTTTCCTCTGCTGTTAAAATTGAAGGGAGGTTCAGCCCGGATTCCTGTTTTAAAAAGGGGAAGTCAGCTATAATATTCTTCAGCATAAAAACAATCGGCCGAAATCAGGGAAAGTTAAAGGCTGCCGCAGGATTAAGCCATGTTCTGCGGCAGCCTTTTAAGC
>JAJQCI010000299.1 GCA_021202835.1 Clostridiales bacterium
CACATCCTAACACATCACGCGGCGGGGCCGGCGAAATAAGGGATACACCGGGGGTTGAATTTCTTACCTTAGCAATCCAGGGGTAAACCTTCTTTCCGGGTAAGTGGCCGCCTTCGCCGGGCTTGGCGCCCTGAGCCATCTTAATCTGAATTTCAATGGCGTTCTGAAGGTAGTTTATTGTTACGCCGAAACGGCCCGAAGCCACCTGTTTAATGGCAGAGCTTCTTGAGTCGCCGTTGGGGTCTTTTATATATCTTTCGGGGCGCTCTCCGCCTTCGCCTGAATTAGACTTTCCGCCAAGACGGTTCATAGCGATGGCCATACACTCATGAGCCTCCTGACTTATGGAACCGTAGGACATTGCCCCTGTTTTAAACCTTTTAACGATTGACTCTACAGGCTCAACCTGATCTATATTTATAGGCTTGTCTATAAGCCTTATTTTTAACATACTTCTTATTGTGCAAAGCTGCTCGGAATAGTCGTTCATCATTTCGGCGAATTCCTTATACAGCTTATAAGCACCTGTTCTTACGGCCCTTTGAAGCTTATAAAGGGCCGTGGGGTTGAACATATGATATTCGCCCCTGTTTTTCCACTTATATTCTCCGCCGGCCTTAAGGGCGTCACCTCCGGTAATGGGGTCGAAAGCGGCGTTGTGTCTTATGGTGGTTTCTCTCTGAAGCTCTCCAATTCTCATACCGCCGATTCTGGAGACTGTGCCTGTGAAATATTTGTCGATAAGCTCTTCAGAAAGGCCCAAGGCTTCGAAAATCTGGGCACCCTGATAAGACTGTATTGTTGATATGCCCATTTTTGACATTATCTTAACAATACTCTTAGTTATTATATTTCTGTAAAGCTTCTGAGATTCTTCGGGGGTTTTGTCAATATATCCCTCTTTATACATATCGGCTAACGTCTCATAAGCCAGATAGGGGTTTATGCCGTTTGCGCCGTAGCCTACCAGAGTTGCAAAATGGTGAACCTCTCTGGGCTCCCCTGTTTCGAGAACTATCGAAACCTGCATTCTCTTTCCGCTTTCGATAAGGTGGTGATGAAGACCGGCAACAGCCAAAAGCGCCGGAATGGCCGCCTTGTTTTCTTCAACGCCCCTGTCGGAAAGAACGAGAATATTATAGCCGTGTTTAACAGCCAAATCGGCAGCTGAGAAAATCTCCTTCATAGCCGCCTCAAGACCTTTTTCGCTGTCTGTACGGTAGAACATGGGGATAGTTACAGCCTTGAAATCCTCTGTGTCGAGAGCTTTAAGCTTAGCCGTTTCCTCATCGGTTAAAATAGGCGTGTCGCTCTTTATTCTGCGGCAGTTTTTAGCCTCCGGCTCCAAAATGTTGCCCTCTCCGCCGAAATAACATATTGAGCTTGTGACAATCTGCTCTCTTATGGCGTCAATAGGCGGATTCGTAACCTGTGCGAAAAGCTGTTTAAAATAGTTATATAAAAGCTGGGGCTTCTGTGAAAGAACTGCAAGAGGTGCATCAAAGCCCATGGCGGTAATGGGGTCCTCCCCTTTGTCCATCATAGCCTTGAGAGTTAAATCAATATCCTCCCAGCTGTAGCCGAAAGCCTTCTGTCTTGTCAAAAGAGGAAGCTTTTCATCGAAAATATTCTTTTTAATGTTAAAGGGACGTGATGTCTCCTCCAAAGCTCTTAAGCTTACCTCACCCAGATGTTCCTCAGCAAATTTTTCCTTTAAGCTGTCGAAAAATTCATTTATAGTAACGGGCTCTTTGTCTGAGGTTTCAAGATTGTCAAGCTCAACAAGGTTTTCTTCAAGCCATTTTCCATAGGGCTTTTCGGTAACGACCTTCTGCTTAATCTCCGCATCGTCTATAATGTGTTTGCTTTCGGTGTCGATAAGAAGCATCTTTCCGGGGCGAAGTCTTTCTTTCTTAACGATATGCTTTGAGGGTATGTTAAGAACACCAACCTCTGAAGAAAGAACAACCATACCGTCGTCGGTTACATAATATCTGGCAGGGCGAAGGCCGTTTCTGTCAAGGGTTGCCCCTACAACTGTTCCGTCGGTAAAGCCTATGGCCGCAGGGCCGTCCCATGGCTCTATCATCGTGGAGTTATAAGCATAGAAATCCCTCTTAGACTTGTCCATAGAAGCGTCGTTTTCCCAAGGCTCGGGAACAACCGTCATAATAGCTCTGGGCAGAGAATAGCCCGAAAGATATAAAAGCTGAATATAGTTGTCAAGCATAGCCGAGTCGGAGCCGTCTTCATTTACAGCCGGGAAAATCTTCTTAAGGTCAGAGCCGAAGGTTTCCGATTTATACATTGTTTCTCTTGCCTTTGACCAGTTAATGTTGCCCCTGATTGTATTTATTTCACCGTTATGCATAAGGAAACGGTTGGGGTGGGCTCTTTCCCAGCTGGGGAAGGTATTTGTTGAAAATCTGGAGTGAACCATAGCTATGGCCGACTTCATATCCAAATCCATAAGGTCAAGGTAGAATCTGCTTACCTGTTCGGGCGTAAGCATTCCCTTATATACAATTGTTCTGGAGGAAAGGGATGCAAAGTAGAAGTAGTTGTCTCCGCCTCTGCAATATCTTATTTCACTTTCGGCTCTTTTCAAAATAACAAATAACTTTCTTTCAAAATCAATGCCCGGTTTAACGTCGTCGGCCCTCTGAATGAAAACCTGAACGATATTGGGCATATTTTCCTTAGCGGTAACGCCTATACAGTCACAATAACAGGGTACCTCTCTAACTCCCAAAAACTTTTGTCCCTCTTCGAGAATAATACCCTTAAGCGTCTGAAGACTTCTCGCCCTCGTCTCCTTATCAGGCGACAAAAAGAGCATACCCACTCCGTAGTCACCTTTTTCGGGCAGCCTTATTCCGTCATTCTGACAAACCTTTTTCATAAAGCCGTGAGGTATCTGTAAGAGTATGCCTGCGCCGTCGCCGGAGTCCGGGTCGGAGCCTGAGCCGCCTCTGTGCTTTAAGTTTTTCAGAATTTCAATGGCGCCAGTCACAAGATCGTGAGATATAGTTCCGTCGATATTGGCAATAAAGCCTATACCGCAGTTGTCATGCTCAAAACGGGGATCATATAAGCCCTGTTTTTTCGGTAAACCGTTATAGTCCACTGCAATTCCCTCCTTAATATATTTTACATGGAATCAATTATTAATTAGCCGAAGCAGATTAAGATGAGATGATTAATCATTGTTTCCCGTAGTATAAATTTCACCACGATATAACATCAAAATTATATCAGTGAATACAAAAAGGGACATTGAACGCCAATGTCCCTAAATAAACATACCTTAATCTGTATGTCTAAACCATATTGTACACTCATTCACAAAAAAAATCAAGCCCTTTTTTTATTTTTTTAACACAAAAAATGTTTATAATTTTAATATTGCACTTTCACAGAGGCTGTGTTATAATTTACTTTGTTATAAATTATAAATTTCAACATATTTTAATTGTTCGGGGGATATATATATGAAAAGAATGAATTCTCAGCAAAGACGAAGATTTGCACAGATTATTGCGGTAGTTGTTATTATAGTAATGATTTTAAGCGTTGCTGCGCCCTTTGCGGCAGGCTTCTTAAGTGTAGGCTGACATAAAAACGGAGGACGATATGAGTAGATTGGAAGAAAATATTCAAACGGGCAGTGGGCGCCGGGGGCTTACAAACAGCCAGAAAAAACGCAGGGGAACAGTCATAATCTGTACTGTGAGCCTAGTTTTGCTTGCCCTGCTTATAGCTGTTTTTATAATCTTAAGAGACGAGCTTGCGGAGAGAATGGCCGCCGAAAGAGAAGAAGCCGAAATCAAGGCCGTTCTTGATGTTGATACGATATATTCAAACGTATACATAAACGACATAAACGTAGGCGGCCTCACTAAGGAACAGGCTCTTGAAACAGTGATGTCAAAGGTTTCCACAACTCTCACGGAAAGAATGATAACCTTCCGCTGTGACAATTTCGGCTACAGCCGTGATTTTACATTTGCTGAGCTGGGCGTCAGCTATGATTTCGAATCGGCTGTTGAAGAGGCTTATGAATTCGGAAGAGAAAACGCCGATATTAAACAGAGATATGCCGAAGTTATGGAAAATAAAGACAGGGGAAAATATCTTGACGCCGAGTGGCTTTTTGACAACACAAAGGTCGACGACTGCGTTCAGCTTGTTTGTGACGATTTAGACAAAGACCCCGTAAATTCGGAATATATATATGAAAACGGCAGTATAACAATAACAGACAGCAGCTCCGGCTGGAAGGTAGACAAAGACAGAACAGCCGAAATGGCTAAAGAGCTTCTTCCCATAAAGAGATCTGCCGACGTTATGATTGTTATCGAGCAGATTGCGCCTGAATTCACAAAGGCCGATTTTGAGTTTACATCATCCACAATAGGCACATATTCAAGCACCTACGGCACAGGAAACGACGACAGAATCACAAACCTGAGCGTTGCGGCTTCAAAGCTTAACGAACAGGTTATAATGCCGGGGGAAACATTTTCAACAAACGAATGCTTTTCGCCCTATGACGAAGCCAGCGGCTATAAATATGCCGGTGCATATGTAAACGGCGAGCTTGTCGAAGACATAGGCGGCGGTGTGTGTCAGGTTTCATCGGCACTCTATAACGCAGCCCTTCTTGCGGAGCTTGAAATAACCGAAAGATATAACCACTCCAAAAAGGTAGGCTATATGGATTATGCCTATGACGCAACTCTCGCAGGAGACGTAAAGGATCTTAAAATCACAAACAACACAGGCTACCCTGTAGTTATAAAAGCCGGCCTTGAAAACGGCGCCGTTGCAGTCAGCATAATAGGCTATGAGATTCATGACAGCGGCAGAACCCTTGAGTTTTACAATCAAAAAACAAATGAAACAGACTCAACCGTTACCTATGAGCTTTACAAAAAGGTCTATGAAAACGGCAGCCTTGTTGAAACAGTAAAAATAAACAAAAGCACATATAACACTAAATAACAAAAGGAATGCAGATTTATGGAAACAGGTAAGCTCCCCTCAGAGCTGCTTGAAAAATACATATTTAAAAAGTCGGACTCAAGCAGCATAAAAAGAAAAGAGGTTATTGTTCGCCCTTCAATAGGCGAGGACTGTGCTGTTCTGGATATGGGCAGCGAATATTTAATTTTATCAACCGACCCCATAACGGGAGCCTGCGAAAATATAGGCAGGCTCCTTGTAAATATAAATGCAAATGACATATATTCAAACGGCTGTGAGCCTATAGGCCTGCTTATAACCCTTCTTCTTCCTCCAAACCTTACAGAGGAAGCCCTGGCGACCTTAAGCGACCAGCTTTTTTCAGAAACGGCAAAGGCCGGCCTTGAAATTTTAGGGGGCCACACAGAAATAACAGACGCCGTAAACCGCCCTGTTGTTTCCGCCACTGTAGTGGGAAAGTCGGCAAACAGAAAATTTCTTAAAACAGGGGGTGCAAAAGCCGGACAGGACGTTATTATGACCAAATATGCCGCTTTGGAGGGCACCTCCATTTTGGCGGCCGACAATGAGGAAAAGCTTTTGAAAATTCTGCCCCGTGAAATCATAGAAAAAGCAAAGGGCTTTTCAAATATGCTTTCTGTAAGGACCGAGGGGCTTACTGCACCCAAATACGGCGCCGCTGCTATGCACGATGTTACCGAAGGGGGTATTCTGGGGGCCTGCTATGAAATAGCCGAAAGCGCCGGTTTGGGAATAACCGTCTTTGCGGATAAAATTCCTGTTTTGGAAGAAACAAAAACCATCTGCCGTATATTTAATGTAAATCCCTTAAGGCTTATTTCAAGCGGCTCCATGCTTATTGCGGCCCCAAAGGGTGAAGCCCTTGTTTCAGCCCTTAAAAAAGAGGGCATAAACGCCGCCGTTATAGGGAAAATAACGGAAAAAGACAAATTTGTAATTTATTCTGGCAGGAAGGAGGTTTTAGGCGAGCCTGAGCCGGATCAAATCTACAGCGCACGCCTTAAATAATTATGTCGGAAACAAAAACAGAGCTTATACCTATTTATCAGACCTACAGAGTCTGCCTTATTTTAGCCTACTGCGGCGGACTTTTGGAGGCATATACATATCTGCTTCACGGTCAGGTTTTCTGCAACGCCGCAACGGGAAACTTTGCCCTTATGGCAATAGCCTTCGCCAAATGCCGTTTTAAAAGCGGACTTTTTTATCTCATTCCACTTGCGGCCTATGCTTTGGGAACGGTTATTTCCGAGAAATTTCCTTCATCAGTCAGAAAACTGGGCATACACTGGCACACCGTCTTTATTCTTGCGGAAATCTGCGTAATGGTTATTCTGGGCTTTCTGCCCGAATCCCTGCCTGATCCCTTTTTCACAGTGCCGGTTACGTTTATATGCGCCATACAGTACAACACGTTTACGAAGCTTCAGGGTGCTCCCCTTTCAACCACCTTCTGCACTAATAACTTAAGGCAGGCTTCCAAAAACATATATTACACAATCGAAAGAAAAGACAGTAAATATCTTCACACCGCCTTTAAATATATCTTGGCTATAATTTTCTTCTTTACCGGTGTTTTAACCGGCGCCCTTCTTATTTTAAATCTTCTGGGCGGAAAAACAATTTTGTGGACTGCCCTTCTCTTAACCGCCGTTTTTGCCATACTTCTAAAAAACGACCTTAAGCTGAGAGAATCCGCAAAGCACATTGCTCTTAAAAGCTGAAAATCTGTCCGGCGAAAAATTCAGTTCGCCGGACAGATTTTTTCATTTTATAAGCTCCGAAATATAAGAAAGGTGTCTCTCCTTGTCGTCTACCGTTTTCTTTACGGCCTCTTTTACATAAACAGGGGTAAAGGCATGGCCCTTTTGGTAATAAACCGAAAATGTTTTTATATATCTTTCGGGAAAAAGAAGAAGATAATATAAAAGCACAATTTGTCTTTCCGAAATACGGTTTCTGCTTGAATATTCTTTTATAATATCCCCTGCGGTAAGCTGCGGATTTGGGTTTTTCTTTAAATATCTGTTTATAATAAGCCTTAAATCCTCAAGCTGAGACGAAACACTGAGCTTTAAAAGCTCTGTCATATAAAGACCACCGGGATATAAAAACATTGTTTCCTCATCGGCATTGTTAACGGCAATCCGCCCTTCCTCCTCCGCTCTTTTCTCTTCCCTATAAAAATCATATTTTTCAAGCCCCTCAGCCGCTTCTTCCGCAAGGCGGTAATAATATTCGAAATTTTTCAAAAATGTATAGTCTATGTCGTCAAGCCGCTTTTTTCTGTAAACCAGCCGCCTCAGCCTTTTAAGCCTTCCTCCTCCGGCCTTAAATTTTTCTATTGTGTTTTCTCCGTAAAAATCGGAATATTCGCTGCAGCTGCCGAAAGCGGCGGCTTTGTGAAAGGCGGCAAAGCCCCTTATAATCTGCCTGAAATCATATGTATTTCCATAGTCGGGGCCAGGCGCTTCACGGCTTGCCGCCGTCATTATATAGTAGGTGTCGTCCAGTCTGAAATAGGGCTCTCCCGTTACGGAAATTTCAAAATTGTCAAAAAGACGATATCCCTTCCGTCTCATCATGGTTTTAATGTTGTCGCAGAAAACTATTCTCTCCTCCGATACATCGGTTTTCCTAATAACATATGTGCCTTTGTCTGTGTGCACAATATACATATACTTCTGCTTCCTTATATATTTCGGAACTATATTAAATCCCTCCGGTACTCTTGCGTCTAAAATATCCATTTTCACAACCTCCCGATAAAATTAGGGCTTTCCTTCTTAGACAGCCTGTATATAAAAATATATTCATATTATTTATTTTTATTACATCTTAACGATTGAAATTTATAAAAATTTGTGGTATAATATATGTATTTATAGCATATAAAAGCAGGGAAAACCGGGCTTTCACCAATCGGAAATTTCCCGAACACTATTTAACTATCGGAGGCAATAAGTATGTGCGGTTTTTGCGGCTTTACCGGAAATATAGACGGAAAACAGAAAATTATAAATGCAATGATGGATAAAATTATTCACAGAGGGCCCGACTCCAGCGGCTCCTATTTGGATAATGATATATGCCTGGGCTTCAGGCGCTTAAGCATAATAGACCTTTCGGAGGGTCACCAGCCCATATACAACGAAGACGGAAATATCGCCATTGTTTTTAACGGTGAAATTTACAACTACAAGGAAATAAGAAAAACCCTTGAAGCAAGACACAAATTCAAAACAAACTCCGATACTGAGGTTTTGGTTCATTTATATGAGGATAAGGGCGAAAATATGCTTAACGACCTGAGAGGTATGTTTGCTTTTGTTATTTATGACAAACGTGACAACAGCATTTTCGCCGCAAGAGACTTTTTCGGAATAAAGCCCTTCTCTTACGGCATTTTTAACGGAAATCTTCTTTTCGGCTCCGAAATAAAGAGCTTCCTTCCCCATCCCGATTTTAAAAAGGAAGTAAACCCCCTTGCCCTTGAAAATTATCTTACATTTCAATATTCCGTTTTGGACGAAACATTTTTCAAGGGTGTCTATAAGCTTAAGCCGGGCCACTTCCTCCGCTATAAAAACAAAAAGGTCACTATAACACGCTATTTTAACCCTATGTTCGAGCCTGAAGAGTCAAATCTGCAGGATGCCATAAAGCGTGTTGAGGACGTTATGCAGGATTCCATAAAAGCCCACAAGGTCAGCGACGTTGAAGTAGGCTCCTTCCTTTCAAGCGGAGTTGACTCATCTTATGTTGCCGCTACGTTTAACGGCGACAAGACCTTTACCGTAGGCTTTGACTATGACAACTACAACGAAATAGGCTATGCCAAAAAGCTTTCCGAAAAAGTAGGCATTGACAACTATAACAAAACAATAACCACAGAGGAATATTGGGACGCTATAGGAAAGGTTCAATATCATATGGACGAGCCTTTGGCCGATCCCTCGGCTATAGCCCTCTATTTTGTGGCAAATGTGGCTTCCCAATATGTAAAGGTTGCCCTTTCCGGAGAAGGCGCAGACGAATTTTTCGGCGGATACAACATTTACAGAGAGCCTATGGATCTGGCTGTTATAAAGTTCCTTCCCAAATCTTTAAGAAAATTAATGGCAAAGCTTATAAACCTTATACCCTTCAGCTTTAAGGGCAAAAGCTTTATAACAAGAGCCTCACAGTCGGTTGAAGAAAAGTTTATAGGAAACGCAAAAATGTTTTCCAAAAAAGAAAGAGAAGAAATTCTCAAAAATCCCGTAGGAAAATATGACTTTACCGAGATTACAAAGCCCTACTATGACAAGGTTAAAAATCTCGACGATGTTACAAAGATGCAGTTTATCGACCTTAATCTTTGGCTCGTTGGAGATATTCTTCTTAAAGCCGACAAAATGAGTATGGCCAACTCTCTTGAGGTCAGGGTGCCTTTCTTAGACAAGGAGGTTTTCAAGGTAGCCTCAAAGATACAGACTGACTACAGAGTTAACAGACAGGCCACAAAATATGTTTTTCGTATGGCCGCCAAAGATTATCTTCCCGACGACGTGGCGAGCAAAAAGAAGCTGGGGTTCCCTGTTCCCATAAGAATTTGGCTTAAGGAGGACAAATATTATAACCGTGTTAAAGAAGCCTTCACAAGCGACGCCGCTAAGGAATTTTTCAATACGGACAAGCTTGTTTCCTACCTTGACGACCACAGAAAGGGCAAGGGAGACTTTTCAAGAAAAATTTGGACGGTTTATATGTTCCTTGTTTGGCATAAACAGTTTTTCGAAACTATATAAATATATGTACAAGAGAAAGGATTGATTTAAATGAGCGATTGTTTTTTCTGCAAAATGGCAAACGCTGAAATACCTACAAACACAGTATATGAAGACGATGA